>NZ_JAKIHL010000001.1:300000-409271 GCF_021608135.1 Microaerobacter geothermalis | reverse complement strand
TTTTGCCTAGCCTCTTTTTTTACTCCTATTAACCCGCATTTTTCCGCTTGTTTTTGGGGTAAAATTTATTTTCGCCTTTCTCTAAACCCTTGTCTCATCTGGTTTCCCGAACATCGCAAATAGCTCTACAACAAGGGTGGATTTCATATCATTATGCCCCTGACCGCATGGGACACTGCAGTAAATGGTATATTCTCCGGGTTTATCTGCTTTGAAAGTGGCACTGCCGTCCCCTTGAATGTTTACACCCAATTCATCAATGGCCAGCCCATGGAATCCTTCAACATTTTTCAGATTAATCGTCACGTCAGCACCTGATTTCACCACAAATTTCTCTCCATTAAACTTCCAGTTAGATGCCTCAACGTTAAGTACTCCATTCTCAGCCTGAATGGTATTGGCATTGGCATTATCGGCAGGAGCTGCTTCTTCCTTATTGCTGCTGGAACATCCAGCTAACACCAGAATTCCTACCAATAACAAAGCTGTGAAAAGAAACCCCTTTTTGTTCATTATCTATTCCTCCTATCTGTTTTCTTTGGTCAGATTTTCCAAAGACAAATATCATTATAGAAGGAAAAGATTAAAAAATAATGGATAAAAAGTGTAAAACATATTAACATTGTGTGAACATATTTTTCAATGGTTTCTAACAACTTCATGACAATTTTTCAACAGTTATTTACTCCCAGATTCTTTCCAGTTATGATGAAATGGGAGGGAATCTAATGACATTTCGTATGAGCTTATTTAAAAGGACATATACTTATTTATTTATTACGATAACCCTTGGAATTGTGACCGCCTTAAACTGTTTTGCCAATGACATATGGACAATTTCTGGGCTTTGTTTTAACCGCTTCTATGTAGTCCCAGTCATACTAGCAGCCATTGTTTTTCGTATTAGGGGAGGTATCATTGTTTCTGTCATAGCCACCCTTTTAATTCTGCTTCAAGCCATGTTGGGGTGGCACATTCCCCATTTTAGCAATACAATTATTGAAATCGTACTGTTTTATATGGTTTCTCTACTGGTCGGTCATATGATGAATCAATTTGAAAGAAATCAATTGAAGAATCATCAAATGGAGCAAACTCTAGAAAGGTCTGAACGCTTAAGCAGTTTAGGAACCCTTGTGGCAGGTATTGCCCATGAAATACGCAACCCTTTGGCCATCATTCAAATAACCACCGAAACTCTGGAAGAAAAAATCGATCCGGCAGATGAATTAAAACAGTATACTTCTGTGCTAAAAGAAGAGATCAATCGCCTTAACAAGGTTTTGCATGAATTTTTAGATTTTACCCAACCTAAGGATCTCTCTTTTTCGTCCACTTCTGTTCATCAGACTCTAGAAAAGGTCCTTCGTCTTTCCAATAAATACTTGAAAGAGCATCATATATATTTACACACCAACTTTCAGGCCAAGTATGAAGTGATTTCTTCTGCACCGGACCGTTTAAAACAAATTTTTCTCAATTTGATTATTAATGCAGTGGAAGCCATGCCAACAGGGGGAGATCTCTACATTACTACCGAAAGTAATGCCGATGATATTTCGATTCATATTAAGGATACTGGAATTGGAATGAGTCCTGATACTATGAAGAGAGCATTTGAACCGTTTTATACAACGAAGGAAACCGGAACTGGATTAGGATTGTCCATCGTAAGCCAAATCATCTCCCTGCATCAAGGACATATCCATATCCAAAGTGAAAGAAACAAAGGGACTATGATTTCCTTAAGATTCCCTCTTTTATATGATAAAAAAGAAGGTGCATCCCATGCTGCATAAGGTGCTAATTATCGATGATGAAAAAAATATGCGATGGATCCTAGAGGAAGCATTAAAGAATGAATTTGAAGTTAAAAGTGTGGAAAATGGAGAATTGGGTCTAGAAATTAGCCAATCTTTTCAACCGGATCTCATTTTATTGGATGATCAACTGCCGCGAAAAAACGGTTTGGAGCTTCTGCCTGCATTTCTTGCCCAGAATCCTGATGTTCCAATTATTATGATGACTGCCTATGCAACTGTGGAAAATGCGGTTAAAGCCATAAAAATTGGTGCTGTGGATTATCTGACGAAACCATTTCACTTAAACCAGATAAAAGAGGTCATTAAGAGAAATATTGGAACCCAGGTGAAACAACAGCCGGTAATTATCGGGGAATCTAAAATCATGAAAGAAATTATACAACAAATTCGCTTAGTGGCACCCACCGATAGTACAGTCCTCGTTTCAGGTGAAAGTGGAACAGGAAAAGAATTGGTCGCCAAAGAACTGCACCAGAAAAGCAATCGGAAAGATCAACCCTTCGTAACGGTTAACTGTGCCGCTATTCCTGAAAATTTGATGGAAAGTGAATTATTTGGTCATGTAAAAGGAGCATTTACTGGAGCAGTTTCAAACAAGAAAGGATTCTTTCAGCTGGCGAATGGCGGAACCCTATTTCTTGATGAGATTGGAGAAATGCCCTATTATCTTCAGGCAAAGTTGTTAAGGGTACTGCAGGAAAAAAGCTTTTACCCTGTTGGAAGTGACACCCCCATTTCCGTCGATGTAAGGATTGTGGCAGCAACCAATCGAGACTTACACGAAGAAGTGGAATTGGGTAATTTTCGAATGGATCTATTTTATCGATTAAATGTATTTCCCATTCATCTCCCCCCTTTAAGGAAGAGAAAGGAAGATATATTAACTCTTGCCCACCATTTTTTGGATCGTTACAAGAGGCCTTATCAGCTTGATGAAGAAACGAAAACATTGCTAACTTCTTATGAATGGCCGGGAAATATCCGTGAACTGCAAAATTGCATGGAAAGGATGTTTATATTAAGCCAGGGAGGAGAGATCACCAAAGAACATGTGCCCCCAGAAATAAAGAACAAAATTACCCATAGCCATGCATCTTTTAACAAACCAGCAGATGAAGCCTCCCTTAATTTGGAAGAACATGAAAGGGAACTGATTGAGAATGCCCTAATGAAAACGAAAGGTAATCAAAGTCAAGCGGCAAAGTTACTGGGAATCACCCGTTATACGCTATTATACCGAATGAAAAAATACCAGATTCTGAAGTAAAATTCCGTTATAAACCTAAAAGAGTATAAAAAAGAGGAGAGGATCTCTGAACCTCTCCTCTTTTAATGATTAATTTGGGAACTTTGTTTTCAGGTAATTTACAATAGTATCCGCTTGTTCAGGGGTCAATTTGGCACCATTTTTAATCATCTTGTCAACGGTCTGCTCCCACGCATCACCTTTGATTCCGCTGGCCTCAATGGTATTAAGTCCATGGCAAGTGCTGCAGGACTCTTGATACAGTTTTTCTTCTAGCGTTATAGGAGTAGCGTCAGCGGTTTCCTTATTGTTTTTTTCAACTGCCAGCTCTTCAGCTTTTGCCTGCCATTCTAAAGCGACTTCCTTAGGAACGGATGTCATAAGTTGTAATCCATTTGGATTTAGACCAACAGGAATATTGTCTACCACCTCAAAGGTCTCCGTATCGATCACTGAAAGGGAGGATTCTCCCCAATTGGTGGTATAGGCTAATTTTGCATCTGGACTAAAGATTAAATTGTGCGGATTCTTTACCACGGGAATATTTTTGATGATTTCCATCGTGCTTAAATCAACCACAGAGATAAAGGTGTCATTATTTGCGGTCACATAAGCATATTTTCCATCGGGTGACATAGTTGGGATGTTGGCACCTAAACCAGCTTGTAATGTTTTTACTACTTCAAAATTTTTGGTATCAATGACTGTGACGGTACCATCCCCCTGATTTCCGGTCATCAAGTATTTTCCGTCGTTTGTAAATCTCAAATTGTGTACACCTTTTCCGGTAGGAACCTCCGCTAGAATTTCTAAAGTATGGGTATCAATAATAACCGCTTTAGCCTCATCAGTTACCCCGACAGCTAAAAGCTTTCCATCGGGAGACATGGTGTTCCCGTTTGCCACTGGACCAGTTTTAATATCCTTTACTTTTTCCATGGTCGTCATGTCAATAACGGATAAGAAATCCGACTTGTTATTGCTGACAAAGGCATATTTTCCATCCTTAGTGATACTTGTATCATGGGCTCCTTTTCCTGCCTCTATTTTCTTCACCAATTTGTTGTTTTCCATGTCAATAACTGCAGCCACTTTATCACCAGTTACTCCTACCACTAAGGTTTTTCCGTCAGGCATATATCCCGGATGAGTCGGGGCTTTCCCCACTTCTATTTTGCCAATGACTTCGTTGGTAGCAGTACTGATCACAGTAATAAAGGTTTCTCCCTTAGGCATCACATACACATACTTTTCATCTGGAGATAAGTAAACGTGGTGGGATACTTTTCCAGACGGTATGGTTGCCACAACCTTGTTAATGCTGGTATCCACAACTGATACATCATTGGAACCTTCATTGGCCACGTAAATCCAGTATGGTGTATCCGTAGTTTTTTGGAGTTCAGCTTTCTCTTCAACCTGTCGAGATCCCTCTTCTTTATTGCCAACATTACCATTCTCTCCCTGTGTTGGATTCGTTGAGGTTGTTGTTTCTGTTGTTGACCCGCATGCAGTAACAAACAATACAACCATACTAAACAACAGCAGTGCAATCCAAAGTTTGTTTTTCCCGTTTTTCTTGTTCTTCATTTTTACTCCCCCTAATTGAATTTGTGAACCATTTCACGTTATTAAAGAATAAGCAAAAAGGATGCCAATTTTAGAAGCACCATGAACGGAGAAATTGTTAACTTTTTGTGCAGATCAATGTGACAACTTGTGTGATTTGACACACTACATTTGTGTGATTTGGCACATTCGAATATTTGGGGAAGCGAAGGCGAAAACTATAAGCGAGAAGGGAGGAAGTTAAATGGCCTTTTTAAAAAGACGGAATCAATCTTTAAAGTCACCCCTAAACATGGCCCTTGTGGCCACAACATTAGCAATGATCCTTTCACCACAGTTAAGAAAAAAAACGAAAAATTTAGCGATAAAAGGGTCAATTTCGATGATGAATTGGTATAATCAATTGCGTACCCTAAAAATAGAACGAGAAGAACAAAATCAAACGAATTCCGAAACAAACGGTGGTGTGGACCATGCATGTTGTAAAGCTGAAGAAATCCATGAACAGGTGACTGATTCCTATCAACAGGTTGGGACAAGAGATTATCCTGAGGCTTAATAACACTTATCCCAACAATGCGAATAGAATCATAAAAGACCTCCACGATTCAACTTGGAGGTCTTCTTCAATGGTTATTCATTAGTGATAGAAATATGAATCTCCTTTAATTGCTTGTCATCCACCTTATCCGGGGCATGGGTCATCAGATCGGTGGCACTGGCGGTTTTTGGAAAAGCAATGCATTCACGCAAATTGTTTCTTCCAGCCAAGATCATGACGATCCGGTCGAATCCAAAGGCAATTCCCCCATGGGGAGGGGTCCCATATTCAAAGGCTTCGAGGAGAAATCCAAATTTTTCTTTTGCTTCTTCCTGGGAAAATCCGAGGGCTTGAAACATTTTCTCCTGAATTTCCCGTTTAAATATACGCATGCTTCCCCCGCCAATTTCATAACCGTTTAAAACCATATCATAAGCTTGGGCACGGATTTTTCCTGGATCCGTGTCAAAAAATGGAATATCCTCTTCCCTAGGCATAGTAAAGGGATGATGCTCCGCTACGAACCTTTCTTCTTCCTCATCATAGGAGAGAAGCGGAAAATCAATGACCCATAGGAACTTAAAGGTGTTGTCATCAATCAGATTCAGATCTCTTCCAAGCTTTAGACGGAGATTGCCCAAAGCATCAGCCACAACCTTCGGATTATCTGCGACAAATAAGAATAGATCCCCCTCTTCTCCTTGTAACCTCTCTGTAAAGGATTGCAGTTCCTCCTCAGAGAAGAATTTCGCGATTGGCCCCTTTAATCCGTCTTCCTTATAAGCCAGCCAAGCTAATCCTTTAGCACCATATCTCGCTACAAATTCACCCAATAAATCAATTTCCTTGCGACTATAATCTCCGCAACCCTTGGCATTGATGGCTTTGACCTGTCCACCATTTTCCACAGCTTGACGAAATACCTTAAAATTGCAGTTTTCCACCAGATCCGATACATCAACCAGTTCCAATCCAAAACGAAGATCAGGTTTATCTGAACCATATCGTTCTATTGCTTCCTGGTAGGATAGCTTCAAAAATGGCCGTTCGATGGTGATTCCCACAATTTCCTTCATGAGTTTTGCCATTAACTCCTCCATCAATTCATGGAGTTCCTCCATCTTCATAAAGGAGGTCTCTATATCCACCTGCGTAAATTCCGGTTGGCGATCAGCCCTTAAATCTTCATCTCTAAAACAGCGGACAATCTGAAAATATTTCTCATATCCAGCCACCATTAACAATTGTTTAAACAGTTGGGGGGATTGAGGCAAAGCGTAAAATTCTCCGGGATGAACCCTGCTCGGAACCAAATAATCCCGTGCCCCTTCAGGAGTGCTTTTGGTTAACATGGGCGTCTCAATTTCCAAAAAACCATGCTGATCTAAAAAGTCCCGGAAAATTTTTGCCGCTTGATGCCTGATTTTTAAAGTTTTTTGCATCACGGGACGACGCAAATCAAGATATCTGTACTTAAGGCGGATGGACTCCTCCACCTCAACATCATCCTGAATGAGGAATGGAGGGGTTTTAGCAGGATTAATAATTTCCAGATTGATAGCCTGTACCTCAATTTCTCCGGTTTTAATATTGGGATTTATGGTGTCTGGACTCCGTTCCACCACTTTTCCTTCAACTGTAATCACAAATTCACTTCTCACTTTATCGGCCAGCTCCCAGGCTTCTTGGGAATATTCTGGACCAAAGACCACTTGAACCAACCCGCTTCGGTCCCTTACATCCACAAATATTAATCCGCCAAGGTCTCTCCTTTTTTGTACCCATCCACTTAGTTTCACCACTTGGCCAACCAACTCTTTGGAAAGCAATCCACAATGATGTGTTCGAAATAAGGTTTCCATTCCTACTCCTCCATTACGTTATTTCATTATCTTTTCCTTTAGAATATGAAGCACCTGTTCATAAGCTGCCTCTTCCTGTTCCCCGGTTGCCATGTCTTTTATTAAGACATTTCCCCTACTCATTTCTTCCTCACCAAAAATACAAACCCATTTTGCATGAAACCGGTCGGCAGACTTTATCTGAGCCTTCATTTTGCGATTCATATAATCCATATCTGCTGAAAATCCGGCTGCACGAAGTTTCTGAATAAGAGCAACTGCTTTTCCTTTCACGTGTTCGGTCTGGATGGCCAAATAAACATCCAAAAAGGACTGAATAGGGAGGTTTACCTGGTGAGCCTCAAGGGCCAAAAGTACCCTTTCAATACTTAAGGCAAAACCAATGCCGGGAACCGGTGGCCCCCCGATCTCCTCAACCAATCCGTTGTACCGTCCTCCACCACATAACGTGCCAACCGCTCCAATTCTGGTTTCCATGATTTCAAAGGCTGTTCTGGTATAGTAGTCTAATCCCCGAACCATTCTTGGATTTACAACATAGGAAATGCCCATCTCTTTTAAATAATCCTTTACTTTTTGAAAGTGAGAATCACAATCCTCGCACAGATGCTCCAGTACGGAAGGTGCATCTTTAGTCAATTCTTTGCAACTTTCTACTTTGCAATCAAGAATCCGCATGGGGTTACGCTCCAGTCTCGATTGACAGTCTTTGCACAATTTGTCCCTATAGGGTAAAAGATGGCTGACTAGTGCTTCGCGATGGATCGGCCTGCAGTCGGGACAACCAACGCTGTTTATTTCTACATGAAGGTTGGAAATCCCCAATTCCTCATAAAAGGAAAGGGCTAATGCAATAACTTCAACATCAATACTGGGATCATCACTTCCTAGGGCTTCCAAACCGATTTGCGTAAATTGGCGAGTCCTTCCAGCCTGTGGCCTCTCGTAGCGAAACATGGGCCCGATATAGTAGAGCTTGGTCGGCTGCTGAGGGTTGCCATACATCTTGTTCTCCACAAAGGATCGGACAACAGAAGCTGTACCTTCCGGTCTTAACGTTATGCTTCTTTCCCCTTTATCCAAGAAGGTGTACATCTCTTTTTCCACAATATCTGTGGTTTCTCCTACCCCCCGCAGGAACAGCTCGGTATATTCAAACATAGGAGTTCTAATTTCCTGATAATGATAACGATGAAATAAATCCCTTGCTTTGTCTTCAATGATCTGCCATTTTTCCACTTCTCCCGGCAACACATCTGCCGTTCCTCTTGGAATCCTTATGTTCATTTCTATCCCTCCTACAACATAAAATAAAATCTCCCGCCACTGACCTTATGTTGTCAGGGACGAGAGATTGACTGTTCAATCACCCGTGGTGCCACCCTAATTGGATATGATCCCACTTATTTCAGGTTAACGCCCTGTCCATACGCCCATTGATTACTTAAGGAGTCTCCTAAGGAATCTCCTTTTTCAACAAGGGTCTTCCGGGATGTCCTTCATAAGGTAGAATAGGGAATGGTTTCAGCCACGCCATTCCTCTCTTGTACTATTCGTCGCCCCTTATTACTTTTCCCTTCATTAGATCTTCATTAGATCACAGTGAATTATCTTGCAGATATATTACGCAACTTCATATCAATTGTCAAGGTATATTTCGTTCAATTTTTCAATCTTTTTCCTAATGATTTCCTGATAGGTCTCATAATATACCTTAGGCTCCTTCGGATTGGGCCAACGGATAATTTTTTCTGAACCAGGTGGAATTAGTTTGCTGACCGCTCCACAGCCAAGACCGATGATGGTTTGCCTTTCTTCCATGATAATGATGTTATACATGCTCTCTTTTCCCGGTAGGGAATATCCAATATTCTCTAAGTTTCCTAGGATATTTTTTTGCCGATATAGATAATAGGGAAAATATGAATGTTCCTCTGTCCATTGGGACGCCATTTCCATCATCGTTCGAATTTCATCCTGCTCGCTAATTTCATATCTCTTCCTATTTTGAGTCATGGCGGATGCCCTTTTGAAGGATAATGTATGCACGGTTAATGATTCCGGCATTAATTCCTCAATCATCTTCAAGGAATGGGAAAATTCTGTTTCCCCCTCTCCCGGTAGGCCTATAATTAAATCCATGTTAATATTGTTAAATCCCATGGACCTGGCTAATTGAAATGTTTCAATGGTTTCTTCCACGGTATGGTGACGTCCAATGGTGGTTAAGGTTTCCTGGATAAAGGACTGGGGGTTGATGCTGATTCGGTCCACATTCCAACGTTTCATGACTTCCAATTTATCTTTTTCAAGGGTATCCGGTCGCCCCGCTTCTACCGTCCATTCCCTCACTTGATCCATAT
Organism: Microaerobacter geothermalis; assembly: GCF_021608135.1. Taxonomy (NCBI): domain Bacteria; kingdom Bacillati; phylum Bacillota; class Bacilli; order Caryophanales; family Bacillaceae; genus Microaerobacter; species Microaerobacter geothermalis. The sequence goes on along the minus strand of NZ_JAKIHL010000001.1, from coordinate 399,867 downwards.
ATGGGATGGAATCAGCCATCACCTGATACAATTCATCCATTTCACTGGCTGAAATACTTGTCGGAGTTCCGCCTCCAAAGTAGATGGTGGTTACACGAATCTGCCTCTCCCTCAACCATTTTCCAATCGCCCTCATTTCTTGATGGAGACTCTTTAAGAAAGTATCTACCGATCCTTGTCTTCCATGTATTGCATAGGCGGGAAAGGTACAATAGGCGCATTTCGTCGGACAAAAGGGGATTCCAATATATAAACTAACATCCCTGTTCAATTGATATAAATCTGGGATGACTTTTTTCTGAATATCAACAATTTCCTGAAGCAGCTTGATTTTCTCTGGCTTCACCAGGAAATTTTCTTCCAGCTCACGATGGGCTTCCTCTTCGCTCAAACCGTCCAATAAAAAGCGATGAAGCAGTTTAGTTGGGCGAATCCCTGTCAAAATTCCCCATGGTTGTCTTTCCCCAGTTGCCTGCTCCAATACCTCAACCAAAACGACATGCAACGCCTGTTTTTCAGCCTTTTGCAATTCACGTCCAGATTGGGTTCCATCAACAGAACGGCTATGGGTAGAGTTCCACTTTCCCGGTACATATTTTTCCCAAATTAATTGGGCCTTTGCTGCTATTCTATGGATTCCATCTTTGGATTCATCATCAGATTTTCGATTTGATTCTTCAATTGAAAGGAATATCTTGATCTCATTTTCTGTTTGGATCCCATAATTCCCATCTTCATTATTCAGATGTTCTTTCATCTGAAGATCATTGTCATTGCTGAAAAAATAATTTATGGTTACATTCCCACGTTCAAAAAATAAGGAAATGATGTTTTCAATTTCCTGTATATACCGATGTCCTTGACAATATATCGTGATTTTCATTGTTTATCCTCCAAGTCATCCCACACTACGGAACAGTGTAACGAAAGAATAATTGCGCGTCAATCGTTGGACATCCTTGAACTTCTGGAACCTTTCATTACTGCCTGGGATATTTGAGGGTTGAAAAACGAACTCCTTCCTCTTCTTCATGGACTGCTTCTTCCTCTATTTCATCGTGGAAATCAACAGACATTAATTTTCCCTGTATCCATTCCACCATTTTTTCCTTCATACTCATTCTCATCTTGCCACCTCCAACGTTACGATCATTTTTTCCAAATATTAAAGAATGTATGACTTTAGAAATGGGGAAGGAAAATCCTCGCAAGAATCGAATACATCTAAAGAATAAATCACCTTGCTTAATCGCCCAGAAAGGAATGTTTTTCTTGTCACAACACAGTCATTTACTTAAAGAAATTGGAATGATTCTCCTGCTTCCGTTGGTGGTCTTATTACTTTTATTCGGCAAAGAAACGGAAGCCAGCACTCAAATTTCGCCGACAGTAGATAATTTAAACGTCAGAACCGGGCCTGGCTTTAATTTTCCTGTTTTAGGAAGGATTCAGAAAGGAGAAAGTTATTCTTTACTGGAAGAACAGGACCAATGGGTACAAATTGAATGGGCAGAGGATAAAATAGGTTGGGTAGCCGGTTGGCTGATCTCAAAAAAAGAATCCCCCAACTACATTCTTGCCATTGAACCAAGGGTGGAAAAAGTAAATGTCCGCTTGGGACCCAGTACATCTTTTCAAGTGATCGAAGCCATTAATCCAGGTGAGACTTATCCGTTCGTAAAAGAAGAGGGGGATTGGATTCAAATTCAATTAAACAATAATATCCAGGGATGGGTAGCTGGATGGTTAGTCACAAAGAAGGAAACCCCTCCGAAGGCCACATCCATTTCCACTTCAGCAGCTACTGTCAATGTTCCTGTTTTAAATGTCCGTTCAGGACCTGGTGTAGAATACGAAAAGATTGGAGAACTAAAAAAAGGAGATACCTTAGATGTTCGCCGAGTAAAGGAAGGATGGTATCAGCTTATTTTCAATGGACAAGAAGGATGGGTAGCTGGAGAATATGCAACCATGGATAAAGCAGCGGAAAATAGCAATTCCCTGCCATCACCAACTAAACCAATCAGGATGAAAGTAAAGCCAGCCGTCCTCAATATGAGAAGCGGGCCGTCTTTAGAGAGTCAAGTGATTTCCAAATTAAACCAGGGTGACATTTTAACCGTAATCCAACAAAAAAATGACTGGTTTCAAGTGAAAACATTTGACGGAAATGAAGGATGGGTAGCTGGCTGGCTAGTCACAGAAATTTCCGGAACAGTGGCCAATGAGCCAAAAGTAAAAATATTAAATCCCGGCACCAACATTCGTTCAGGACCAAGTACCAATAATTCCGTGATCATCCGGGCAAATGTCGGAGATACTTTTCCCATCCTTGGAACTGAAGGAGATTGGTTTAATATTCAGCTCCCTGATGGAAAAAAAGGTTACGTGGCGGGTTGGATCGTTGCCGCTGAAGGAATCCCAAATGTAACAAGGCCTACGATATCCAAATACCTAAAAGACAAAACCATCATCGTTGATCCCGGACATGGAGGAAGGGATAATGGAGCCACCGGTCCAGGATTAAAGACCCTTGAAAAAAAAGTAAATCTTCAAGTGGCCAAGCTTTTAGCAGCCAAATTGGAAGCTGCCGGTGCGAAAGTAGTCATGACCAGAACGACTGACGAAACTGTTCCCTTGCAAAAAAGGGTGGATTTATCCATCCAATATAATGCCGATTTATTTGTAAGTGTTCATCACAACACCAATGATGACAATCGAATAAATGGAACGATTACTTATTACTATACCAATGGACAGGATCGGGAATTAGCCAGTTATGTTCAGCGGGAAGTTGTAAAGAGAAATGGTTTAAGAGATTTGAAAGCCAGAAAGGGAAATTATTTTGTCCTTAGGGAAAATCCTCGTTTAGCGATCTTGGTAGAGCTTGGATTTTTAACTAACTATAATGAGGAAATGGTTATACGTTCCAAGCGGTTTCAAGAGCAAAGTGCTGAAGGGATCTTCCAAGGAATTCTTGAGTACTTTGAAAAAAATAATTGAGTATATCCCCACTCCATTGCTCATACTAACCTTAAGGGAGTGAGGTGAAATAAATGGCTGAAGAAATAAGGAATGAGGGTCACGGACAAGGTGGAGAAAGAGCAGTTGAAGATACCTCTGCCAGATGGATTGGCTGGATTGGAATTGCTGCATCCATCATTGCTTTCTTCTTTGCTCCATATATAATGGGTGGGGCAGGAATAATTTTGGGGATTATCGGCCTTTTTAGCAACGCCAAAACATTAAGCTGGTGGGCAATAGGTCTTGGAGCAGCAGCCATCATCATCAGGTGGTTTATGGTGGGTTATTAGATTCGAGTCCTCTGCCGTATATTGGCGGAGGACTATTTTGGGTTTTTAATGATCACTTTCAACAATAAGGGTAACCGGCCCCTCATTGGTCAGAGAAACATCCATCATGGCTCCAAAGACTCCTGTTTCAACTTGAACACCCTTTTCACGAAGAGCCTGATTAAAAGCGTCATATAATTTTTTCGCCTGTTCTGGACGGGCTGCGGCCATGAAATTAGGACGACGCCCCTTTCGAGCGTCACCATATACGGTAAATTGTGAAATGGACAAAATACTTCCTCCAACATCCAAAAGGGAAAGATTCATTTTGCCTTCCGCATCTTCAAATATTCTGAGATGAACGATTTTTTCCGCCATATATGATACATCCTGAAGTGTATCTTCATGGGTCATGCCAACTAAAAGAACCAATCCCCTGCCGATTGCTCCTGTAACTTCTCCGTTTACGATTACCGATGCATTCTTTGCTCTCTGAACAACAATTCTCATTCTTTCCTCCAAAGTTTTTGATTCAAAGGACTATTGCATCACTCTTTGCACAGAATAGATATCTTTAATTCTTTTCACTCGCTCAACGACTCGATGAAGATGATCCAAATTCCGAATGGATATCGTCACATGAATATGAGCCATTCGGTTTTTGTCAGATTTTCCAGCCACTTCAGTAATATTTGTTTTGGTTTCTGAGATGGCTTGAAGCACTTCATTCAGCAATCCTCTGCGGTCCAATCCGCAAACTTCTATATCCACATGATATGACTGGTCGGTATTTGCTTCCCATTCCACAGGGATAAAACGTTCCTTGTCCACTTCATGTTTTACATTTATGCAATCGCAGCGATGGATGGATACGCCTCTACCACGGGTAATATATCCGATGATATCATCTCCGGGAACAGGGTTGCAACAGCGGGAAAAACGGACCAACAGGTTGTCCACTCCTTTTACACGAACCCCCTGATCCTGTTTCCCCTTTGATTTATATTCATTTACAGGGATTTTATATTCAGGAGGATTTTCCCTTCGGAATTTTTCAGTCAACCGGGTGACGATTTGGGCTGCCGTAATTCCGCCATAGCCAATGGCAGCATACATGTCTTCCTCACCCTGGAAATTAAATTTCTTTGCCACCTTATCCAAGGCTTCATCGGTCATAAATTGCTTAGGATCAAATCCCTGTTTGGTCAGTTCATCCTCAATGGCTTCCTTTCCTTTCAGGATATTTTCTTCCCGTTTTTCTTTTTTAAACCATTGGCGGATTTTATTCCTGGCTTGGGATGATTTCGCAATTTTTAACCAGTCCTGGCTGGGACCATAGCTGTGTTTGGATGTTAAGATTTCGACAATGTCCCCGGTTTTTAATTTATGATCAAGGGGAACAATTTTCCCATTTACTTTCGCTCCAATGCAACGATTTCCTACTTCAGTGTGAATCCGATAAGCAAAATCCAAAGGAACAGAACCTGCCGGCAATTCAATGACATCCCCTTTTGGGGTAAAAACAAATACGAGGTCCGAGAAGAGGTCCACTTTAAGGGTCTCCATAAATTCTTGAGCATCTTTAACTTCCTGTTGCCACTCCAATATCTCACGAAACCATGCCAACTTTTTCTCAAATGCCCCATTGACATTGGCCTTGCCCTCTTTATAGGCCCAATGGGCGGCAATTCCATATTCGGCAATCCGATGCATGTCAAAGGTCCGAATCTGAACCTCCATCGGTTCTCCCCTTGGACCAATGACCGTTGTATGAAGGGATTGATACATATTTGTTTTAGGCATTGCAATGTAGTCCTTAAACCGGCCAGGCATGGGTTTCCATAAGGTATGAACAATTCCCAATACCGCATAACAATCCCTAATATCATCAACAATCACCCGAACAGCCAGTAAATCATAAATCTCATTAAACTGCTTGTTTTGGTTTACCATTTTCCGGTAAATGCTGTATAGGTGTTTTGGACGGCCAGATACTTCCGCTTTTATTTTTAATTCATCCAATTTCTCCTTAATCTTGTCTATGACTTCATGCAAATACTGCTCCCGTTCCGCTCTCTTCTTTTTCATCAGATGAACAATACGATAATACTGCTGAGGATTTAAGTACCGAAGTGCAATATCCTCTAATTCCCACTTGATGGAGGCAATTCCCAAACGATGAGCCAATGGAGAAAAAATTTCTAAAGTTTCATCGGCAATTCGACGCTGTTTCTCTTCCGGTAAATGCTTTAAAGTTCTCATGTTATGCAGCCTGTCTGCCAGTTTGATCAAAATCACACGAATATCCTTAGCCATGGCTACAAACATTTTCCGATGATTTTCTGCCTGCTGTTCCTCCTTAGATTTATAACGAATACGGCCTAATTTCGTAACTCCATCGACAAGCAAAGCTACTTCCTTTCCAAAGTTTGCCTCCAGTTCACTTAGGGTTACTTCTGTATCTTCCACCACATCATGAAGAATAGCTGCTGCAACCGTAACAGCATCCATTTGTAAATCCAATAAGATGCCTGCCACTGCGGCAGGGTGAACAATATAAGCTTCACCGGACTTGCGAACTTGCCCCTTATGGGCTTTATCTGCAAAGCGATATGCCTTCTCAATAAAATCTATATCTTGTATGGAAAGATATTTCTCCGCCTTTTGTATTAATTCATCAATTCCCATGAATATTCCCCTTAAGGCTAAAAATGTATTTCTATCTATTATGTAAGATTCGACAAACTTTGTAAAGAAGGCTGACTGCTCAATTCCCGAGCGTTTATAAACTATTGTTATGATTGTTGTATTTATTTTGATTTATTACAATTGTAAAGCCAAGGGTAAAGTACGGGAATGAGCCCTCAAACTCACTTCTCCTTTGAAATAACCAAATGTTTTTGAGGGCTCCGTTCTTTAGAAAATGTTCAATATTTCACTAATGAGAATACATCTTGATTCTTCAGTTTTTCCCTTCCATTCAAATAAGTTAGTTCTATAAGAAAAGCGCATCCAACAATTTGTGCTCCCAATTCTTCCACTAAACTTATTGCCGAAGAGATGGTTCCCCCCGTTGCTAGGAGATCATCAGCGATCAGAACGCGTTGACCTGGCTGAATGGCATCTTTATGGATAGCAAGAACATCCCTTCCATACTCTAAACTGTATGAGACTTCGAGGGTTTCTCCAGGCAGTTTCCCTTTTTTGCGAATTGGCACAAAACCGACGCCCAACGCATAGGAAAGGGGAGCCCCTATTACAAAACCACGAGCCTCCGGGCCAACGATGATTTGAGCATCTTTATCCTTGGCATATTGGGCAATGGCATCTATGGCCTGTCGATATGCCTTTCCATCCTTTAATAAAGTAGTAATATCCTTAAAACGAATACCTGGTTGTGGGAAATCTGGAATCACGCGAATCTTTTCCTTGAAGTCCATATACTTTTTCCTCCTCTGTATTCCTTTGATTTATCATAGAATCTATGGTTTTCTTTAATTCTTCAGTAGTAGAAAAAATCAATTCCGTTTCTAAGCGAATTTCATCCATTCTTTTCTGATATAAAGCTGATTCAGATAGCTCTCTTTTTTTCGGTTGATCTATATATGCTATTTTTCCCATATCAAGATGAATGAACCCTAATTCATGGAAAACATCAATCATAAATTGAATCATGGATGAGGATAACTGATTTTTGATTCCATACAGATACATTTGCTTTAAAGAGGTATTTCTTAGGGTTCTTATCCGTTGATAAACCCATTTAAAATGATCCCTTGCAGGCAGTGCTTCTACCTTGGGAAGATCTTTATCACCAAATAAACAATAAATTCTCTCTGCATTTGGAAAAAAAGACAGAACATAAGATAAATCATCTATACGTAAAGGCAAATCATAGCATATCACTTGCTTGCAGGAACTATCCATATTCCATCCAGATTGTCCATTGAAACTTCCATCAAAGTACAGTAAATCATCTACTCTGTTCCCCTGTTCGATGATGACCTCCAGTTCCCGTTGGGATTTATACTGAAAACAAATAATGGTTGAATGGGCGATATTGGGAATGGATAATAAGCGTTCACTACGGGGACAACCCCTCCAGTCAAATATTTGTCTTTCACGGACTACCATATCCTTCAATACCATTTGAGGCCGTCTGTACCCGTTCCATTCATTGATGGAGATCTGGCCGATTATATCGGCAGGTGATTCCTGCGAAATCTGAGACGACAGCTCCCCCATTTGGAATCCTACCCCATCAAGGTTTTTATGATTTTTTAAAATGGTACACTTCAAATGGGTTCCATCCCGTCCAATTTTCCTGATCTGAGACAAATACACGCCTTTTAGCATAATAAGCGGAACAGGATTTCCCATTCCATATGGGGCCAATGACTCTAATTCTTCTGCCAATTTTAATTCAATATCGGAAAGCTCACATTGAATATCCACCTGCGTTATCGGAACATAATCTTCCCCTGACAAGATTTCCTTTGCGGAGAAATTAAAGCGTTTTCTTAAATCATCTATATGATCAATTGATAAGGTCATTCCGGCGGCCATTTTATGTCCTCCAAAATGGGGAAGGATATCCTCCATGGCGGATAATGATTGATACAGATCAAAACCTTCAATGCTTCTGGCGGAACCTTTGGCCACTCCCTTTTCCTCATCCATACTTAATACAATGACAGGCTTGTAGAAACGTTCTACCAAACGGGATGCAACAATGCCAATCACGCCAATATTCCAATCCTTCTTGGCAACAACAATAGCGTATTTATAAAGATCAGGATGGGATAAAACCTTTTGTTCTGCTTCAAGATAAATTTCTTCGACCAGGGACTGCCTTTCCCTGTTTAAACGATCCAGTTCAGCAGCCAAATAGACGGCCTCATCCATCTGATCAGCCGTGAGCAACTGTACGGCAAGATAAGCAGTTTCTAAACGTCCTCCGGCATTGATTCTTGGAGCTAAAGCAAACCCTACTTGCCCTGTTCCGATTTCCTTTCCTTGAAGACCTGATACTTGGCATAGGGCCTTTAGTCCGATGTTTGGGGTTTGATTTAACACTTGGAGCCCCAACTTGACAATTGTACGATTTTCACCTATTAACGGAACAAGATCAGCGATCGTGCCCAAGGCCACGATATCCAGCCATTCATACGGAATTCTCTCCAATAGGGCATGGGCCAATTTAAAGGCAACTCCCACTCCCGCCAAGTGAGGAAACGGATAAGAGGATCCGGAAAGCTTGGGATGAACAATAGCATAGGCCTCGGGTAGCACAGACGGTGGTTCATGATGATCCGTTATGATCACGTCTATTCCCTTAGATTGGGCATATGCTGTTTCATCCAAAGCGGATATTCCGGTATCAACGGTAATCAATAAGGAAAAACCCTTCTCTATCGCCTGATGAATGGCATCCTGATTAAGTCCGTAACCTTCGGAAAAACGGTTAGGAATATAGTAATCAAAATTGGCCTCCAATGAAGAAAGGGTATGTATCAGTAAAGAGGTACTACTTACCCCATCTGCATCATAATCACCATAAATCAGAATTTTTTCTTTTCTTTCGATTGCTATCCTTATTCTCCCAACGGCCTTAGCCATATCATGCATCAAAAAAGGATCCGGTATTGTGCTTTCATCAGCCTGTAAAAATTCCCTTACTTTACGTTCATTATCTATTCCTCTAGAAACGAGTAGTTTAGAAAGAATCGGTGAAATTCCGAATTTTTTTTGGATAAGCTCCGCTTTTTCCGGATCAATTTCACAGAGTTTCCATCTTGTTTTTGCATGCAACATAGCAACACCCCTCAACCTTCATCATTATAACGAAGGTAAGGAGTATTGGTAAAGGCCTCTCTATGGTTTGTGTGATTCTTCTAAATGGTTACTCTGATCATGAATTGAGTCTAGGTTGGTTTGATTTTGATTATGTTCATCTTCCTTCATTATTTCTTTTGACTCTGCTTTATTCTTCCCTTCAGCATGAGAGGATATCTCTTCCTCCAGTTCAACGATTCTGTTCCTCAGCCGTTTAATCTCCCGCTGCAATGAATATTGACGAAAAATCCCATATAACCCAACAATTAGACCACCTATTAGAGTTGAAGTTAAAATAACTATAATCAGAGGAATATTCAGAAGGGTAAATAGAAAGTTCACCTCAACGGAGTTGACGTTAACCACGGCAAATATGGCTATAACCAGCGCAAATATCAAGGAAAGAATCAGGTTCCACTGTAAGCGCATCTAGAATTTCTCCTTTCGTGCCTATGTCATAAATACTTTCCTAAAAAATTCGATAAAAAGCCTATACATTCCTTCATGTTGTGAAGATAATAAAAAGCCCTCAAACGGATTTCATCGTTGAAATACCGATAGTTTTTGAGGGCTGATATAGGGATATGATGATTAGCTTGCGGAGCGGAATTTAGCTCGTTCCATGTCTTTTCCCTTCCATGTTAGCCAAAGTTGACTGGCAATAAAAATCGAAGAATAGGCACCGCTAATCAAACCAATTAACAGAGCTAATGAGAAATTGCGAATACCTTCCCCTCCCAGAATAAACAAGGCTACTGCAGCAAAGAGAACCGTTAATACCGTATTAATGGAACGGGCAAGGGTTTGTTTAATACTGTTATTTACGACATTTTCCACATCTTCAACTTTCTTCACCTTTGCGTATTTTAAATTTTCCCTGATCCGGTCAAAAATGACGATGGTATCATTAATTGAATAACCCACGATAGTCAAAACGGCAGCAATAAAGGGAAGATCCACTTCCAATTGGAATATGGAGAAAAAGGCGATAACCATAAAAGCATCATGAAGTAAAGCAACAATGGCTGAAACAGCAAAGCGAAATTCAAAGCGTATCGTCACATAAAGAATAATCCCAATGGAAGCAATGAGTACCGAATAGAAGGCTTTCCAGGCCAATTCCCTGCTAATCGTTGGGTCAACGGTACTGGCCGAAACATCAACCTTTTCCCCGAATTTTTCGGTATACAATCCCCTGATTTGAGCTATTTCTTCCTTCTGTAAGGTTTTATCGTATCTTAAGACAGCCCGGTCATTCTCGGCCCCTGCCGTGACCACACTTTTAGGTTCAAGATTTATTCCCTTTAATTCCTTGATAATTTCTCCTTCATCAAAGGCTTGTCCGATGAAAATTTCAACTCTTGTTCCGCTAACAAAATCGATCCCGAGATTTAATCCAAAAATCAGCAAGGAGAGCAATCCCAGTAAAATGATGAAGCCCGAGGCAATAAAATATTTTTTTCGGTGCTTCACAAAATCAAATTTTATATGTCTTACATCCCTAAAGTTCACTAATTTCACTCTCCTTTACCCCATAATACCAGGGTTTTGTTCCCACATTTCCCCTAACTAGCAGATTCAAAAGAATACGGGAACCAAACACCGCCGTAAAGAAACTGACCAAAATGCTGGTAATCAAAGTGATTGCAAAGCCTTGAATCGCACTACTGCCAAAGTAAAAGAGAACCAACGCAGCCAAGATCGTCGTTAAGTTAGCATCAAAAATCGTCCCAAAAGAACGTCTTGAACCGGCGCGAAGGGCCGACAGTATGGTTTTTCCGCTTCTTAATTCATCCTTTATCCGCTCATAGGTGATAATATTGGCATCCACCGCCATTCCGATTCCCAAAATAAATGCCGCGATTCCCGGCAGGGTCAGGGTTGCTCCCATCCACGTAAAAATGCGTAAAACAAGATAAATATAGGCTGATAAGGTAATGGTGGCAACTAACCCAGGCAAACGATAATATACGATCATAAATAAAAAAATCAAAATTGTACCAATGATCCCGGCTTTCACCGTGTTTTTTAAAGCGAAAGATCCTAATTTGGCGCCTACACTGTTGGAGTATATTTCCTTTAGATCAACCGGCAATGCACCTGCGTTTAACAGAGCTGCCAGCTCTTTGGCCTCATCAACGGTACGCTGACCGTCGATGGTGGCTTCTCCACCAGTAATGACCGCTTTAACAATAGGGGCGGTCAGCATCGTTTCATCAAGATAAATGGCAATTGGCTTCTCTAAATACTGCCTAGTAATATTGGCAAACTTTTCAGGGTCCTTTAGTTTTAATGTAACAAGGGGTTGGTTCAATTGATCGTATCCTATTCCTGCCCCATTTTCCACCAAATCTTTTCCAGTCATTAAGATTTCGCCGTCCATATTTCGAAATGTTAATTTGGCCGGGGATCCAAGAAGTTTCCTTGCTTTATCCTGATCAAATACTCCTGCCAGCTTGATACGAATTCGATCTTTCCCCTCAATTTGAATCTCCGGTTCGGCTACGCCGATCACACTGATCCTGCGTTCAAGGGCGGAAACCGTGTTTTTCATCGTTTCAGGAGTAATGGTCTCTCCTTCCAAAGGGTTAACCTGATACAAAATTTCAAAACCACCCTTCAGATCGAGTCCAAGTATCACATCCTCTAGAACATTATCTGTTGTCAAACCAATAGTGGTGAAGGTTAAGACAACAATGAGCAGAAATCCTGTAACTCTACCCCAACGAACCATCTGTATGCTTCCTCCTTTTTTTCCAATACTCCCATTATCGCAAGATGGGACAGGGATGTCAATTTTCATAGAAATGAAGGATAGAAGGTGAGAAGTCGAAGTGGGAATAAAAAAGTGAACTTAATCTAAGTTCACCCCTTTAAATGCATTTATTGTCATCCAATTCATATAGGCTGTCACCTTTAAAGATAAAATATCGTTAACCAAAACATGAAGCGGGGGATATCCGTTTTTGTAGTTGGAAGAAACACAATTCCAAATATCTTTTCCCGTAATTCGCTCATATCCCAAGAACTGAAATTCTTCAGCCTTACTTTCACACAAATCTTCAATCTGTTTGGTCAATTGGTGATCATAATTTTCTTGTTCCCTTTTTTCCATCATTACCCCTCCTTGCCTAAAGCCTTCTAATTCCTTCCACCCACTTTATGATTCGCTTTTTCAAATAATAAATCCTCCTTCAGCGAATGAGGACTTCACTAAATAATCCGACGACCACTCCGGCAATGACTATACCAATGGCAATGGCCGGAAAGGAATAACGGAGTGAAATGTTAAAAAAACTGGCGGCAAAACATGCAGACCACGCACCGGTTGTAGGAAGAGGAACAGCGGTAAAAATGGATAAACCAATCGCTCCATACTTTTCTACATCTTTACTTTTTTTCATCGTTCTCTGGTACAACCAATCATACATCCTCCGATACCAAGCAAACCTCCTGCTTAAACAATCGCTCACCGGTTGAAACAACAAAAGTAAAGGAAATACCGGAAGGAGATTCCCAATGATACTAAGAAGCAAAACTTTCCAAAAGGGTATTCCCATGGCAATTCCGATTGGCAAAGCTCCCCTTAATTCAATAAATGGCAGAGCGCTAATCAGAATAACTACCAGCTCCTCAGGAATCCTTCCAAAAAATGATACAACACTATCCATGATTCCTCTCCTCTCTTTGTCCAAAAAACCTGGTCATGCAATTCAGGTATCTTTGCATATATATTAGATGTATGAAGTGATAAGTAGGGCTTGTAAAATTGGCGAAGTAGTCGATTTGTGAGAATTATCAAATTAAACCATTCGCCTATCTATTAAAAGGAAGGATGTTCATAGGTGGCAAGACATTCATTCTTTCGAGGGACCGTTATCCTGATCGCAGCAGGGTTTATGACCAAAATATTAGGGTTTATACCCAATATTGTTCTTCCCCGTATTATTGGAGCAGAAGGGGTTGGTTTGTTTCGTATGGCCTTCCCGGTTTTATTACTGGTGATTACCCTAACCACCTTTGGATTGCCGGTGGCCATCTCCAAGTTGGTTGCCGAAGCAGAAGCAAAAAAGGACTATAATAAAATAAAATCAGTTCTTCGCATATCGATTTTTATCGTGATTGGGTTAAGTATCCTATTTACGATTCTTATGTTTGCTTTTGCCCCGTTTATATCAAAATATTTATTGACGGATCAACGGGCTTATTACCCGTTACTGGCCATTACCCCCATCATTCCGATTATCGCCATTTCTTCGGTATTAAGGGGATATTTTCAAGGGAGACAAAATATGACTCCTTCTGCTTTATCTTCTCTGATTGAAACCATCGTCAGAATTTTGACTGTTATTTTTTTTGCTTTATATATGCGCCCTTTTGGAATTGAGTATGCTGCTACCGCTGCCATGCTTGGGGTTGTAGTTGGCGAATTTTTTGGAATGCTGGTCCTGATTTACCAATTTCGCCGGGCAAAAAAAAGAAACCTGATTCCCTATACCGGAAGCCTTTTCCAAAAAGTAAAGCGAAACAGAATTCAATTGCTGGAAATCGGAAGAATTGCCATTCCGGTAACGACAAGCCGTTTGGCGGGAAACGTTTTTTATGTCATTGAACCCGTTGTTGTTGCCCAAAGCTTAGCCTATGCCGGATTCTCTGTGGCAACAGCAACTTCTTTGTATGGGGAACTTTCCGGGATGGCCATCCCCCTTGTCTTTATTCCAACATTTTTAACATATTCCCTTTCGGTATCCCTGGTTCCTGCCATATCCGAAGCGGCTGCCCAAAAAAAATACGGATTGATTCAACGGAGATTATCCCAATCCTTACGCCTTACGCTAGTGATGTGTGCTCCATTTGCCGTTACCATGTATGTTTTCGCCGTTCCTGTAAGCACCATTTTATATGACCAGCCCCAAGTAGGTCATTTGCTGCAGGTGTTGGCTCCATTTTCCCTGTTTCTCTATTTTCAAGCCCCACTGGCTGCTACCCTTCAGGGATTAGACCGAGCAAAAGAAGCCATGAGAAATACGATTATTGGAGCAGCTATAAAAACAATCGCCATATTCCTGCTAGCCTCTCAGCCTGTTTTTGGTATAGATGGAGTAGCTATGGCCATCAATGTGGGAATTGTTTTGGTCACTTTATTTCACTTCTTTAGTTTGGTTAAACTAATTGGGTTTACGATCGAAGCAAGAACTTTTGTCAAAGTAGGAATTGCAATGATCATTATGGGGTACAGCGGATCCTACTTCATGACCAATTGGCTGGATGACTGGGGACTTTTCTTATCTTTATTGGCTGCTGTTTTTGTCAGTATACTTGTGTACATTCTTTTGTTAGTTTCCATGAAGGTATTAGGGCGTCAAGATGTGGTCAGGATTCCATGGATTGGTGAACAATTGGCTCCATTTTTTCCAAAAAGATAGACTAAGCCAAGCCCCTTTTCGTCAATTCTTATCCTTTTTATCTTTCTTGTCCAAGTAAATTTCACCCCGATGATCAATGGTCGCAAAGGCTACTTCCTTAAAATCACGAATCCCAAATATTTCTAGTTGATTTTTTAGCCAGAAACGGGTGACCCCCAGCTTTTCCAAGTTCTGATCGTTCACTTTCCCATCCATAATAATAGGCATGGGCAACCCAGGTGACCTGGGACGTTTTGGAATAGGAGTCCCTTTAAAATCATTTTTAGTAAATACACTCAGTTTTCCTGATGTTTCCAAAATGGCAAATTCCACATCTGCCACATTGGCTACATCCTTTTCCCTTAATTGGGCCATTAAGTCATCCATATTGTATCTAAGCTTCTTCATTTCAGAATCATTAATCTTCCCTTTTTCTATAAGAACCGCCGGTTTTCCATCCACTATTGAACGTATTTTTTCATTTTTTAAAGAAATATAAGCCATTATGATTTGAATTCCGCCAAGAAGTACAATAGGTACAACCCCATGGACAAGGGGCTTTTTATGGTCCTCAATCAAGATGACGGCAGCCTCGGCAATCATAATGGAAACCACCAAGTCAAAAATAGATAATTTCCCAATTTCTCTTTTCCCCATTAATCTTAGGATAAATAAAATAAAAAAATAAACGAAGACCGTTCGCAAAAAAATGGTGAGCAGCTCCATGGATGTAACCCTCCACATTCGGATTTCATCCATATTGTCACCATTTGGGGATAGCGATATCCGGTTAAATGACTGTCAGAAGCGGAAGTTAAAGCCATTTTCGTTTTTTAAAGGTGTACAACATCAAGGCAGACAACAACAGCATTCCTAAAAGAATAAAATAAATCATAAAGGGTTGATCCTGATTCGGTATTACCACATTCATCCCAAAAATGCCGGTAATAAAGGTCAAAGGCATCATAATGGTGGAGATAATGGTTAAGACACGCATCACTTCCGTTGTTTTTGCAACAGAGATAGAGTAATACGTATCTAATGCCCCATTGACTAAATCCCTGAAGGTTTCAGTTGAGTCGACAATTCGTTCCAAATGGTCTGTCAAATCGATATAAAATGGAATGTTATCTTCAGAGATCTCAAAGGACCAACGTCCATTTACATTGGCAAATATCCTTCTCTGGGGCAAAATGACCCGGCGGATCAAAATAATGGTTCTTTTTAGGGCCAAGAACTCTTCGGCAATTTCTTCAACCTGGTGCTCGTAAATTTCATCCTCCAACTCATCGATACGAACACTAAGACGGTCCAGAATCGGAAAAGTTTCATCTGTTATCCCATCCACGATGCAATACAACAGATAATCGGGTCCTCTGTTCATTAATTCCATGCTTCTAAGGCATGTAGCAGCAATTCTTCCAATGGTGGCCATCGGACTTTTGTGAATAGTTACAATATAGTTAGGTCCAAAAAATACATTTAATTCGAGGGTGGTAATTTCTGTATCGCTCTCCTCATTATATCTCAGGGCATGAAACACGAAAAAATAATAATCATCATATTTGTCCACTTTCGCCCTGGGACTGACATGCAAGGTATCTTCAATGGCTAGGGGGTGGAAATCAAAGATTTTTGCAATGTAGTGTAATTCGTCATTTCCAATATCATATAGATCAATCCAGAGCAAATCCTCAGGGGATTTTAAAAATTCGTCTTTTTTATCCAGATTCACATCATGATACATTTTCTTCTCTGAATGGTTATAAAAATAGGTCTTGATCATTCATATCCCCCCTTATATAAATATTCCGTCCATATGGGTAAAGCATAAAAAGGACAGATATCCCCTCTGCCCTTTGCCCGATGGCTCATCAATAGTTAAGTGGCGCTAAACTACATCAATGGAATCAGATAACGGAAATAGATGTACACTGTGGATATGATTAATGCAACCAATGTTAAAGGGGCCCCTATCTTTAAGAATGCCAGATAGGATATATTCTTTCCTTCCCGCATGGCCATCCCTGCTACTATCACGTTTGCAGAAGCTCCAATCAAGGTTCCGTTTCCTCCAATGTCTGCGCCCAATGCCAAGGACCACCATAATACGGCTAATATCGGTGAATCCAGAGGAAGCCCCATGCCAAGTCCCATATCCTGTATCAATGGAATCATGGTTGCCACAAAAGGGATATTGTCAATCGTAGCTGATGCAATACCGGAAACCCAAAGGATAAGCAAAGCAGCAAACGGAATATTATCTCCGGTGATTTCCAGGGCCTGCATGGCCAATGCCTTAATCACTCCCACGTGCTCCAGACCGCCGATTAATGTAAATAATCCGGCAAAGAAGAAGATGGTTACCCATTCAACGGAATGGAATACTTCCTCCAAATCATGCTCTTTTACCCCGATCAGCATCAACAAGGTAGCACCAGCCATGGCAACGGTTGCCGGTTCCATATTTACCGCTGAGTGAAGAATAAAACCAAGGATGGTTAACCCGAGGACCGAAACAGATTTTTTCATCAACGCAGGATCTTTGATGTAATCCCTTTCATTAAGAGCCATGATTTCTGCTTTCTTTTCATCGGAAACCTTCATTTGTTTGCGATAAATCAAATACAGCATCCACAAGGTTACTGCGAGAATCACAACCACAACCGGAGTTAAATTGTATAAAAAGGCGTTAAAGGTCAGGTGTTCATTTCCCTTGGCCGCACCAATCATAATATTGGGCGGATCCCCAATCAGCGTAGCAGTTCCCCCAATGTTGGAAGCCAATACCTCTGAAATCAAAAAAGGTATGGGATTTACGCCAAGCATTCTGGTGATGGAAAAGGTTACAGGGACAATCAATAATACCGTTGTGACGTTATCCAAAAAGGCTGAAGCCACCGCTGTCAAGATAGAAAGAGCAATCAAAATCCGGATCGGATCTCCCTTAGCCAATTTGGCTGATTTGATCGCCATATATTGGAAAACACCGGTTTTGTTGGTAATCCCAACAAGGATCATCATACCGATTAGCAGGGTGATGGTTCCCCATTCGATATACTCCACAAAGGCTGCCTCTAGCTCAACAATACCTAGTGCCACCATAATAACGGCACCGAGAAGAGCAACAACGGCCCTATTGATTTTCTCCGTAATAATGAAGGCATAGGTTGCTAGAAAAATTCCTATTGCAATATAAACTTGTAATGATGAAATTTCTGTTACAGTTTGTTCCACCTATTCATCCCCCTCTAAAAATTAACTCCACCCCATTATACAAGACTATAAAAGATGCGTCTAGAATCTTTCAATTATGAAAATACATATTTGTTGCGAAACAAGCATACAGTTGTACAAATGATAATCAGGAGGTTTTGCCGATGAAATCTTCTTTTTCCCCAACCCTTTCAGGTTTATTTTATACTCTTCTCATTGTAATTATTGGTTCCCTGTTAACCGCTTTGATATTAAAATTAACCAGTGTCAGGGAAGCAAGCATTCCTTATTTTACCTATGGTATTAATACGCTTGCTCTTCTTATTGGTGGTTTTATTGCAGGCAAAAGATCGCAACAGAGGGGTTGGTACTCCGGAGGCTTAACTGGGCTTATGTACGGTATTGTCATCCTTCTTATCGGATTCTTAGCATTTGATGCTATAATTTCCTGGATTTTTCTCGCCTATATCCTTGTTTCCTTTGTATTGGGTGCCATCGGTGGAATTCTAGGCGTAAACATGAAAAAATAAAAGTGCAAGCATCTCAGAAGTAGATCGAAAATAAGCAGGAAATGATATCAACTAAAGGGAAAAGGACTCCGCAATGTTGGAGTCCTTTATGTATTCGCATTGCTTATACTGGCAGTGCATTTGTCCAGAAATTATTCTTCCGATTGAACCACGCTATTTACGGCTTGACGTTCAAACTGCAATTTGACGTTGTCAGCCACACGTAGTGTTACTTTATCATCGGTAAGTTCTACGATGGTTCCATGGAGTCCTCCAATGGTTACCACCTTATCCCCTTTTTTCAATGCATTTAACATGGCATTGCGCTGTTTTTGCTTTTTTTGTTGGGGACGGATTAAAAAGAAATAAAAAATCGCAAATATCAGGATAAGTGGCAATATAGAAGTTAAAAAGTTTCCTTGTGCAGCATCTGCTTGCGCCAGTTCTAGCATGTTCTTCCCTCCTTTAAAAATTTCTATTTTCATTCAACCTGTATTGGCTGAAAAATTGATGCTGATAATCCCGGAGTCGATCCTCGGCAATGGCTTTTCGAATCTCCTCCATTAAATGTACCAGAAAATAAAGGTTATGATAAGTGGTTAATCGAATTCCAAAAATCTCATCTGCTTTAATTAAATGTCGGATATAGGCTCTAGTATAGTTTCGGCAGGTGTAACAATCACAGTCAGGATCCAAAGGTCCAAAATCCTTGGCATATTGTGCGTTACGTATAACCAATCTTCCCCTACTGGTCATGGTGGTTCCATTTCGCGCAATCCGTGTGGGAAGAACACAGTCAAACATGTCTATTCCTCGAATAACACCATCAAACAATGCATCCGGTGATCCAACACCCATTAAATAACGAGGCTTATCCTTTGGCAACAAAGGTACCGTAAAATCCAATACCTCATTCATCAGTTCTTTGGGCTCACCAACGCTTAATCCACCCACTGCATATCCTGGAAAATCAAGTTCCATTAATTCTGCCGCACTCTGCTCCCTTAAATCCCGGTACACCCCTCCTTGAACAATACCAAAAAGGGCTTGATCTTCTTTTCTTTGGTGGGCTTCCAAACATCGTTTTCCCCATCTTGTTGTTCTTTCCAGGGACTGTTTGACATATTCCCATTCCGCAGGATAAGGGGGACATTCATCAAAAGCCATGATGATATCAGCTCCCAGAGCATTTTGTATTTCCATGGCCTTTTCTGGACCAATAAACAGCTTTTCCCCGCTTAAATGGGAGCGAAAGATCACTCCTTCTTCTGTAATTTTTCTAAGCTGGCTTAAACTGAATACTTGGAAACCTCCACTATCTGTTAAAATGGCTCCATCCCAATTCATAAAAGAATGAAGTCCCCCGGCTTCTTTGACAATTTCGTGTCCGGGTCTTAAAAACAGATGGTAAGTGTTGCTTAAAATGATACGTGCTCCCAATTCTTTCAATTCCTCAGGACCCATAGCTTTTACCGATGCCTGGGTTCCAACTGGCATAAATACAGGAGTGTCAACGACTCCATGGGGTGTATGTAAACGCCCAAGACGGGCTCCCGTTTGTTTACATGTCTTGATTAATTCGTAGCGAATAGCCAAGGGTTTTGGACCTCCTTACAAGATTCAGGTATCATTTGTCATTCAATAGATAAACATGGCATCGCCAAAACTGAAAAAGCGGTATTTTTCTTTAACCGCTTCCTGATAAGCAGCCATGATTTTCTCCCGACCGGCAAAAGCACTTACCAGCATCACCAACGTAGATTTTGGCAAATGAAAATTGGTAAGGATGGCGTCTACTATTTTAAATGTATATCCGGGATAAATAAAAATGTCTGTCCAACCTTTACAGGGGACAATGGTTCCATTATGCAGCCCAGCAACTGATTCAAGGGTTCTTGTTGTGGTAGTCCCGACAGCAATGATTCTTCCGCCGTTCTTTTTCCCTTCCTGAATAATCCGGGATGCTTCTTGTTCTAACTCAAAATACTCTGCATGCATTTGGTGCTCTTCCACCTTTTTCACCGACACTGGGCGGAATGTGCCAAGACCTACGTGGAGAGTAATATAGACTATTTGCACTCCTACCTTCTTAATCTCTTCAAGAAGTTCCGCAGTAAAATGCAAACCTGCAGTGGGAGCAGCAGCGGAACCGGGATGCCGGGCATAAACGGTCTGATATCTTTCTTTGTCAGATAGTTTTTCTTTAATATAAGGAGGAAGGGGCATCTCTCCCAACTGATCCAATACCTCTAGAAACACACCTTGATAAGAAAAGCGAAGAATTCTTCCTCCCTCCGGTAGTTCCTCCACACATTGTGCGGTTAGAATTCCATTTCCAAATTGAAGTACTGTTCCTACTTTCACCCTTTTTGCAGGGCGAACCAGAACTTCCCACTTTTCATCCCCCACATCCTTCAACAAAAGAACTTCAATGTGGGCCCCAGTCTCCATTTTTGTTCCGTATAAACGAGCCGGTATAACTCGGGTATTATTTAGTACCATCACATCTCCCGATCTCAAGAACTGAAGCAGTTCAGGGAACCTGTGATGCTCCAGCCGGCCTGTCTTTCTATCTAGGGTTAAAAGCCTGGATCCGGTTCTTTCAGATGCCGGATGCTGAGCAATCAGTTCCTCTGGGAGTTGAAAATCAAAGAGTTCAATTTCCATAAAACTTCTCCTTTATTCAGTAGATCTGTAAATGTGAATATTAAGACTATCCTTTCTTCCTTCACTCCCCTGGAAATCCGGCAAAGAGGAATCTTATGTCCATTCGACTTTCTGACTTGGCGCATCGGGAACATCTGGGTAACTCAAAGGTGCGAGACTACCCTCTGCTTCATCCTCGACAGAAAGTCTTCATTGGGAAGGATTTCAAAAATCGTTCAGAAAGAAAGGATAGTCTTTCCATCTACGCAGGATGAATTGGCTCAGTTGTATCCTTGTGACGCAGACCGGCCCCTTCCGGCCTAGGAGAAATCGTTTTTATCAGCAATAAGCCCTCAACTGTCTCCCTCATTGGAATACCCAGATGTTTTGAGGGCTCTGAGAAAAACGATTGAACCGGACAGTGTAACCAACCTTGTGAAGGGAGACAAGGCAAGGAACAAGGATACAACTTGACCAATTTACCAATATGAAGCATTGAAGGACTTCAACTTAAGCGAAGACAGAAAGGATAGAATTTGGGCTCAAGATCCAAATAAGTCAATTCCTCCTGCATAAGGAGCAGGGTTACAGCTGAGCCAATTTTCGAAAATAAAGTATAAGACTTTTATCCTCTTGCTACTGGATCTTGGTGATAGAAATATCCTCTGAATAATATTGTTTCAATATCTGCTGGTAATCATACCCATCCTCTGCCAATGCTCTAGCACCAAATTGAGAAAGCCCCAAACCATGTCCATAACCCTTTCCAATGAAGCGAAACATCGGGGTCTTGGAAACTACACGGAGCTGTTTATTTGAAGAATAAGCAAAGAAATAATCATTAAACCCATTTGGGCTAGCAGCCGGGAGTCCAATTCCATATGGCTGAGATATCACTGCCAAGGAGGAGTTGATTTCCGGATATTTAGCTGATTTCCCCTCAGCACCAAGAACCGTCACACCCGCCATTTCTTCCACTTCAAAGAGGGTGCTTCTCAAACCAACAGAGCTTCCCCCTCTGTTTTCCTTAAATACAGAGCGGTAGCGGTCAGGACTAGATACGGGAATCACCTGCCCATTCCCCTTCATTTCCATCACCCTTCCCGAGGGCCCACGTTTTGTCACCTCAAGGGAAGTAATGTTATTGATAAAACGGATTCCCGTTTCATCCATGCTATCATTCACCAATTTGGTAATTTGCTCAGATGTAAATGGCCCTGCGATCCATGAATAAGCATTATCCTGGGGAACATCATTAATAATGATTACCCTTACTCCCGGATTTAACAATTTCGTGCTTTCATGGTCAACACTTGGACCAGTCCGAAAATTTAAATCAGTTGTATTAATATATCCATAGGGAAATCCCAGGGGGCTCTTCTCAGATAACACTGTAACAAAATCTGAGCGGACATATCCGACCTCTCCTTCGGGAAGGACAATTTGAAACCAGCGAGGAGCCAATTTCTCCGGCAATTCGTCCTTACTGGGCACCGGCTGGAGATATGGAACATCGTTTCCCCATACTTCTATTCCTCCAGCTGTCATCCCGCCGGCGTTAGAATAGTAATAGGTAGCTGATAATTTCCCATTATAGGTTATTACTTCTCCCCTAGTACTGTCGACAGCTCTTCTTATATCTTCTCCTTCTACAGTAAAACCCTTATAAGCCTGCTCAAAGGTGGTATCAGAAAGATGAGCAATACCATATTTATTCCCCAATCCCAAGGCATAGGTTCGTGCAATAACTGCTTGTACTTTCAGGGATTCTAAAGGCCAGCCAGTAGCCAACTCAGATCCTACAACACCGTACAAATATTCTTCAAAGGGCAGTTCGTTAATGACAGTGTAGGAATCCTGAAACATCCTAAGTTCTATCACACCACGGTATTTTCTGTTATTTTTTTCGGCAACCTGGATCACTGGAGTCTTTCCGCTACTTTCCCTGGGCTTGGCAATGATCACTTGGGACGGGGAAAAATAGTAATGGGGAACATATTCAATATTTTTGCCGGAAAAAACAGCATCATATTTCTTAACCAGATAAGCGGTTTGCTGAACAGGCTGCAAGTTTATATCCGGATAAGCGGCAACTACTTCCTGATAAAGGGATGTGAATTCCTCTGATGTGGCAGCCCTTCCCACCCAGACATTGTATTGAAGCTGGCCATTTCCGTCATGGGTCATTGCCAACTGTACCGGAAATCCTGAATTGGATAACTGGGTAAGAAGATTTAGCGCTTCTCCTTCCGTTGTAAAGGTTCCCGCACTCCAGCGCAAATTCCCAATCACCTTTCCTCTGAGCATGGAAAGAAGGGCAATGCGGTCCTTTAGGGCCACTGCATTTTCATAAGAAGATTCCGCTCCAACGATCACTTGAAAGACGGATTCTCCTTTTTGGTTATCCACCAAAACCTCTGAAGAAAAATCATATGTACTTAAAATTTCAGCCACCTGCTGGGCTTTATTCATATCCTTGGTCTCTTCAACCAAGACCTGAAACAGGTCTGGACTGATGCGCAGGGAAGAACGATCCACTACACTAAGATACGGGAACGAATTGGTATCTTTTAGCCAAAAAATGTCCATTCCTGTTTCACTGGACAATGTTACGGTAGGAACAGTGGCCCGATCATATTTTCCAATGTCAACGAAAAGAGCAACCCGGATGGAAGTCAACCCGGATATCCCTTGGGCCTGGGCATTCCATGAGACAGATGAAAGGATAACCATAGAAGCTAACAGCAGCATAATGATTTTTCTTTTCAACAGAAGTCGTCCTTTCTTTCGTTATATTTCATGCTATAGATCTGGAATTAAAGATTTACACATCCGCTTGTCGAGTTCTCGCGTGAAGTAATTAAAGGCCGCTTCAAGTCTAAAGAACGGAGCCCTCAAAAACATCTGGGAAACTCGAAGATGGAGTCAGATTGAGGGTAATTCCCGTTCTTGAGCCTTTTCGCTCAGTACGAACTCGAAGGCTGTCCGTATAAATCTTTAATTCCGTCTATATAGACGATCATGACCCATAAGGAAACATATTGATTAACGGAACCATCGAAAAATCAAGGAAAGCACCGTGAGCACAATGCTTAATATGATACTTGTCATCACCGGAAAATAAAACTTGAAATTCTCCTTCTCCACCACAATGTCCCCCGGCAACCTTCCAAGGGGGAGAAAACGGCCGCCAATTTGCCAAATCAACCCAATCATAATCAAAACAATCCCAAGTCCTATTAACATTTTTGCAACAGGATTCAAGATTCTGGCACCTCCAATTGGAAATGTTGATAAGCTAATGGAGCAACCATTCGTCCCCTCGGTGTTCGCTGTAAAAAACCAATTTGCAACAAATAGGGCTCATATACATCCTCAATGGTATTGGCTTCTTCACCTATGGTCGCGGCAATGGTATCAATTCCTACCGGACCACCTTTAAATTTTTGAATGATAGAAAGAATAAGTTTATGGTCAATATGATCCAGCCCAAGGCGATCTACTTGAATCATTTCTAATGCTTCTTTGGCCACTTTTTCGGTAATGATGCCATCCCCCTTAACCTGGGCAAAATCTCTTACCCTTTTCAACAGACGGTTAGCCACCCTAGGGGTTCCCCGGGAACGCAGAGCAATCTCTCTTGCACCCGTCTCGTGGATGGGAACCTGCAAAATATCTGCTGCCCTGGTCACAATAAAAGTGAGCTCATCAACGGTATAGTATTCCAGACGGCTGACAACTCCGAAGCGATCCCTTAACGGAGAAGAAAGCAAACCAGCCCTTGTGGTGGCTCCAATCAGAGTAAAAGGAGGAAGATCCAATCGGACCGATCTGGCACTTGGTCCTTTTCCAATAATAATATCTAAGGCAAAATCCTCCATCGCCGGGTACAAAATTTCTTCCACTGTACGATGCAGCCTGTGAATTTCATCGATAAAAAGAACGTCCCCTTCTTGTAAATTAGTGAGAATGGCTGCCAAATCCCCTGGCCTTTCAATGGCTGGTCCTGAAGTGGTTCTCAGGTTAACCCCAAGCTCATTGGCAATAATCGCGGACAAGGTTGTTTTACCCAATCCAGGCGGACCATATAGCAGAACATGATCCAATGCCTCTTTTCTCATCTTAGCAGCCTCAATAAACACCTTCAGATTTTCCTTAACCTGCTGCTGGCCTATGTATTCAGATAGGTATCTTGGACGAAGATTATACTCTACTCCTTCATCTTCGGGCATCATATGAGTCGAAATGATCCTTTCTTCCATTCGTTTTCCTCCTTATCCCCTTGCCAATTCCTTTAATGCCCTTTTCAACACTTCATCAATGGAAGAATATGCTTTATCTTCCTCCCGCAAATGAAGAATAACCCGGTCCACTTCACCTTGTGTATAACCAAGTGCAAGGAGGGCTTCTACAGCTTCGTCTAACAGAGGAACAGACGATATAGGATATTGATTTTCTGTTTTTATTGGCTCTATTCCGTTTGAAAACGGCATGTTTTTCAGTTTATCTTTCATCTCCAAAATAATTCTCTGGGCTGTTTTCTTACCGATTCCGGGGAATTTTGTGAGAAAGCTGACATCCTCCTTTTGTATCGCAGAGATAATTTGTTCAGGAGGAGCCGCAGAAATGACAGATAATGCTCCTTTGGGCCCAATTCCCGATACATCAAGAAGCTTGCGAAATAGTTCCCTTTCCCCTTTGGTTAAGAATCCATATAACATCATAACATCTTCCCGAACATAAAGATGAACGAATACCTTTACCTCCTGATGAAGCAAATGCTGATAGGAGAACGGGTTTCCGCAAAATAAACGATATCCGATTCCTCCTGATTCTACAACCAGGTAATCCGATTCCAATTCACTTAACATTCCTTTGATATATTCCATCATAATGATGTATCTCCATATATGTATTTTTCAAGGGTGGACGAATGGGCATGGGTAATGGCAATGGCCAATGCATCAGCCACATCATCCGGTTTTGGGATTTCCTTTAACTTTAATAAAACCCTAACCATTTCTTGAATCTGACGTTTCTCAGCCTGCCCATACCCTACGACAGACATCTTCACCTGCAAAGGGGTATATTCTGAAATGGAAAGGCGTTTTTGTTCAGCAGCAAGAAGCAGAACCCCCCTGGCCTGTCCGACGGTAATAGCCGTAGTCACATTTCGGTTAAAAAACAGCTTCTCTATAGCCAGACAGGCGGGTTGATATTCTTCTATCAGTTCAAGAGTCGCCCCATATATTTGTTTAAGCCGAGCAGCCATATGCAAATCAGATGCTGTCTGGATAGAGCCGTACTGAACAGGTTTCAGCTGAGATCCCTTTTTTTCAACAATGCCAAATCCGACGATAGCCACTCCGGGATCAATCCCTAATATTCTCATTTGGTTCACCCTAACGAAGCATTTAAACTATGCCAACTCTTATCATAAAATTTTATCACATCGCTATTCTAACATAACAGCATCGTTTATCGAAGTCTTTTCGAAATGTTATCTCCTCATCCAGTGTGTAGAAATAAAAAATCCACTGAAAAAACATTCGATTTTATCAGTGGATATATATGATGATGATTCTCATCGTTAACGTTCCTATGATTATCACCTATGATTTGGCAAATGCTCCGTAAGTAGAAAGGATTGAATTATACTCCGCCAGATTCCTTACCCTGATTCCACTTTGCAGCAACTTCAATTCTTCGGAAGGAAGGCTTGACTCCAACCTTTCCGTATCTAAAGGGTAAAAGGTTTGAATCACTTTTTTGTCTGCGGGAGGACCTAAGAATAAAGTAAGTACTCCGCCTTCAGACAATCCCATATACCCATTTTCTTTACAAGCAGGAGCTAAATCATCCACCTGTTTCAAATAAACCATCTCTTTATCTGTGGCACGAATTAATTCCCATTCCTTATCAAGTTGGGACAATTTATCCATTAGGACGGTTTCTCTTATTTCGTCGGTTACTCCACAGACATATCTAATCTGGTATACAACCTCAATGGGCTGTTTGCCGAGAGCCTCCACGGCTTGGATATTTTCTTTCTCTGCTGCGTTTTTTCCTTTAAAGTTAATCATCGTATCATCAAGGAGCAAAGTTCCCAAAAGAAAAATTCCAATAATGCCCGCAAATAACGCTCCTAATGTGATCCAAGATTTCCTTTTATATTTCTTCAAAAAAATTTTTCTTAAAAACCACATGCGAAAAACCCCTTTTAACCTGGTTTTCATCATTATTTCCAGATAAAAGGGATTTTATACAAGAGACATTTATGATGCCCCTAATTTATCCAATTCTTCATCATCAATATCAAAGTTAGCATACACGTTTTGCACATCATCATTATCTTCCAACATATCCATCAACTTCAACATCTTAGGAACCTCATCTCCGGTCAATTTAACCTGGGTTTGAGGAACCATGGTGATTTCAACAGAAGAAAATGCAAATCCTTGACTCTCCAAGGATGTCTTAACCTTTTCAAAATCATCTGTAGTCGTATAGATTTGGTAACCATCCTTCTCTACCACAAAATCCTCGGCTCCTGCTTCCAACGCTGCCATCATGACCTCATCTTCATCCTGGTTGGTGGTTTCCTTATCGATAGTTAAAGAGCCTTTCCTGTCAAAGAGGAAGGATACACAACCTGATTCCCCTAGGTTCCCGCCATTTTTTGAGAAGATATGCCTGACCTCAGCAGCCGAACGGTTTCTGTTGTCTGTCAATACATTCACCAATACGGCAACTCCTCCAGGACCGTATCCTTCGTAAGTGATTTCTTCATAATTTACTCCGTCCAATTCACCCAGGGCTTTTTTTATGGTTCGTTCAATATTATCATTGGGCATATTGGCTTCTCTTGCCTTATTAACAGCCATACGAAGACGGTTATTGGTATTGATGTCTCCGCCCCCTTGACGGGCAGCCACATAAATTTCCTTTGAAATCTTGGTAAATATTTTTCCCCTCTGCGCATCTTGTCTACCTTTTCGATGCTGAATATTTTTCCATTTAGAATGGCCAGCCATTATTCTACGACTCCCCTTTACATCAAATTCCATGGTTAGTGTAGCATAAGGATTGTCAGTTGGTCAAAGCTAACCCTTGCCCCGCTTAGCTTGCCACATATCGCAATTAGCTCAAGTAACGCACTCTATCTAACAAATGCGAGGTAAATGCATTCCAGTTAACCGGCTCAGGCGACGTGTATTTCCCAGGGGTGTTTTAAGAAAAAGATTGCCTTTGCCTCTTCCGATTACCTTCCCGATTACCTTTGCCTCTTTTCCATATTCATGATTATGCAAAGCTTTCAAAACACGTTCTTCATCCTCTTTGGCCACAATCAAAACAGCCTTCCCTTCATTGGCCAAGTAAAGAGGATCAAATCCCAGCATGTCGCAGGCCCCCTTCACTTCCCGTCTGACAGGCAGAGAGCTTTCTTCTAATTCTATCGTCACCTTAAAATCTTCACATATTTCCACCAAAGTCGTTGCCAGCCCTCCGCGAGTAGGGTCCCTCATAATTCGAATACCCTTAACCCCTCTACAGGTTTCTTCAATCATATTATTCAAAGAAGCACAATCACTCTGAATGTCTGTCATGAGACCCAACTCGCCACGGGAAGTAAGAATGGCAATTCCGTGATCACCAATCGTACCGCTCACAATGACTGAGTCGCTCTCCTCTATTCCCTGAGGAGATAGACTTATCTCTTCACAATGAAAACCAACACCCGTCGTATTGATATACAGGCCATCCGCTTTTCCGTGTTCCACTACCTTTGTATCACCAGCAATAATTTTCACACCTGCTTTTTCTGCCTCTTTAGCCATCGATTCTACAATGGTATTCAAATCATGAAGCAAAAAGCCTTCTTCAATAATAAATCCAGCCGTCAAATACTTCGGAATCGCCCCACTTACAGCAATATCATTCACTGTTCCCGCGACAGCCAACTTTCCAATATTGCCTCCGGGAAAAAAAATAGGCTTAATCACAAAACTGTCAGTGGAAACGGCAACGAGACCCGAGCTTGAAAAGGTTACCGCATCCATCATTGGCTCCTGTTGATGTCCAAAATGTTTGATAAATACATCCCGGATCAATTGGTGAGCCAATTCACCGCCATCCCCATGGGCCATACTTATCCTCTTACTCATATGATATCCCCCCTCATATACTGGTAATGAGCCGCACACGTACCTTCACTTGATACCATGCAAGGGCCGATGGGCTTTGATGGGGTACAGGCTTTACCATATAACACACAATCCTCAGGAACTGCTAGTCCGCGGAGGATATCTCCACAACGACATTTGGTTTTGCGGGGTTCTCCCACATGAACATTAAATTTTTTCTTGGCATCCAAATGTGCAAATTCTTTGCGAATATCTAAGCCACTATTGGGAATAACACCCAGGCCTCGCCACCATTCATCACATTCCTTAAAGTACGTCTTCATAATTTCCTGTGCAAATGAATTTCCGGAATGGGTAACAACGTGAGTATGATAATTCTCGATCTCTACCCGTTCATCCAGCAGCATGGCAATCAATTTGTAGATTCCACCCAAAACACCTACGGGCTCAAATCCGCAAATTGTCCCAGGAACCCCATACTCGTCAACCAAGTAATGATAACTGTGCTTTCCGAGGACAATGGACACATGTCCTGGTAGTAAAAAACCATCTAGTTTCACTTCCTGTGCTTCTAAAAGAACGCGGAGGATAGGTTCAACCAACTTGGTCGTTACCCACATGGAATATTTCTCTAATCCCTTTTCATTCGCCTCCTTTAAAGCGATCCCCAGGGATGGGATGGTAGTTTCGAATCCGATCCCTAAAAATATCACTTCTTTATCCGGATTCTTCTCTGCTATACGAACCGAATCAGAAGGTGAATAAACCACGCGGATATCCTTTCCTTCGCTCTTGGCATCCAATAGTGAACCATTTGAACCAGGGACACGAATCATGTCACCAAAGGTGCAAATAATTCTTCCATCACCTTGAGCCAGTTGTATCATGGCATCTATCGACTTTTGATCAGTTACACAAACAGGACAGCCCGGTCCGGATACTAATTTGACATAATCCCTAAGTGCCTGTTTAATCCCCGATCGTGCCAGCGCCATGGTGTGGGAACCACATACCTCCATGATTACCGGTTTACGGCCATGTTTTTCAATAAAAGTTTCTGCTAGATTCTTAACTTTATCCAATAATTTGCGACTTAAGTCCGGATTAGAGAATTGATCAAGAATTTGTATCATCCGCTAATTTCCTCCATTCCTCGATACTTAATCGCGCATATTCCTCATCAATAATGGACATCGCCTGACCGGCGTGGACAATCACATAATCTCCTTCTGACACTTCAGGAACCATAATTATGCCCACATTCATTTTAGTTCCCATCACATCGACCACCGCTGTATATTCCTGTTTTTCAATTACTTTTGCTGGGACGCCTATACACATAATATCTTCTCCTTACATTTCATAATTGTATCTCAATTGTTCATTCGACTATTCCTTTTATTGGCTGCGATTATTAACTGACCAAGGGACAATCCACCATCACTGCAGGGTACCTGCCTGTGAACGTAAACTTCAACTCCTGCTTTTTTCAAGCCATCGGCAATTTTTTGCGAAAGATAAGGATTATGAAAACTACCTCCTGACAATACGACTTTCCGGTTATAATTCGGATACCTTTCTATCGATTGAATGACGGCACTTTCACAAGCCGACACAATCAAACGGTGAAATCGATTGATCATTGTCCGAATTGGAACATTGGAAAAAATGTCATGAACAAGTTCCCGCAAACCCTGGCGAATCTCAATAACCATCGTTTTATCTTCTGAACTGATTAGATCATATGAATAGCCTTCTTCCTTCGTCACTTCCCCTACCATTTGCTCAGACAAGCGTATCGCAGCCTCCCCATCATAGGTAGAGAGCATGGAAATTCCGAGCATGGCACTGACGGCATCAAACAACCGTCCGCAGGTTCCAGCTAGGGGGGCATTGATTTTCTTTCGCACCATATTCGTCAGTAACTCAATTTCAGTCGAGTAATTCGGAAATAATCGTTTAGCCCATTGTTTTCCTTCTTCTCCAAAGAAATGAAACAACATTCCCACAGCGTTACGCCATGGTTCCTTAATCGCCTTCTCTCCTCCTGGTAATGGCCAGTAGTCAAGATGCGCCAAACGTTCATAGCGGGTAGCATCACCATAGAGTAATTCAAAACCCCAAATATTTCCGTCATCCCCATATCCAGTTCCATCCAAAATCATGCCAAAGCAAGGGTCGGTTAACCGATTGTCCTCCATACATGAAACCATATGAGCATGGTGATGTTGTACAGATACGATTTCCCCTTCCATCTCTCCAGCCAATCGGGTGGTTGTATATTCAGGGTGTTTGTCCACAGCGATGAATTCCGCTTCAATCCCCATCCATTTCTTCAAATGTTCATACGCTGTTTGAAAAAAATCTACCATTTCCATGGTTTCCATATCTCCGATATGGGGGCCGAGGAAGACCTGATGATGCCTTCCAATGGCAAACGTATTTTTTTGCTGTCCTCCAAGGGCGACAACGTCATGGACATTTGTATCGGTGAAAATTGGATCTGGAACATAACCTCGTGATCGCCGAAAAAAATAGGATACATCTGATTTCACCCGTACAACCGAGTCATCTAATGGATGCAGAATTTCCCGATCATGAGTCAGAATATAGTCTGCGATGCCATTCAAATAGGTAAGTGCCTGATCATCCCTGAATAAAATCGGTTGGCCGGACGGATTGGCACTGGTCATGACTAAAAGAGTCAATGATTCATCAAATAACAAGTAATGCAATGGGGTATAGGGAAGCATGACGCCAAGGGTGTTCATTCCCGGTGCTATAGCTTCCGATAACATAGGTTCTGTTCTGTCACCCTTTAATTCCAAAACAACAATCGGCCTCTCCGGAGAAGTTAAATGATTTACTTCTGCATCGGAAACATGACAATAACGCCTCACCTCTTCAAGTGAAGCTGCCATTACTGCCAGCGGACGGTTCGGGCGATTCTTTCGCTGGCGTAATCGCTTGATGACATCCTCATGATACGCATCGCAGGCCAGATGATAACCGCCCAGGCCCTTAATGGCCACAATGGCACCATTTTTCAATAGTGACCTGGTCAAGGCTAATGCATCTCCTTTGATCTCATCACCTGCTATGTTCAACAGTTTCAATTGAGGACCACAGACTGGGCAGGCAATCGGCTGGGCATGATGGCGTCGATTTCTCGGATCATGGTACTCGGCTGTACATTTCTCACACATTGGAAAGGCAGCCATTGACGTGTATTGACGATCATAGGGTAACTGATCAATGATCGTATAACGCGGACCACACTGCGTACAATTGATAAAGGGATATTGGTAGCGAACATCATCTGGATCTCTCATTTCCCCCAAGCATTCTTCACACACTGCCGAATCAATCGGGATGACAATTGACGCTTTTCCTGATCGCTCACTTGGAACAATCTCGAAACGACTATATCCTTGGATCGGTATATTCTTTACCGTAATTTCATCTATTTTGGACAAACGCGGCGGGTGACTCCGCAATTCTTGAAGCATAGCAGATAGATCGGAATCTTCTCCCTCCACCTTTATTCGAACACCATCTAGATTATTCTGTACCGTTCCGACAAGATGATATTTATCTGCCAAGAAAAAGATATAAGGACGAAATCCTACTCCTTGGACCCGTCCAGTAACTCGTATTTCTATTGCTCTTTGCATTTTTTATATGCGCCCCGGATCCAGTTGATCCACTCTTCCATACCTTCACCTGTGATCGCCGAAACCTTGAGCAGGCGAGAATCCGGATTAATCCCCTTCAAATCTGTCTCTGCCTCTTCCACATTAAAGTTCAAATAGGGAAGGAGATCAATTTTATTCAACACGACAAGTTCGGTACGTCGGAACATCACAGGGTATTTTGGTATTTTATCGTTTCCTTCCGGAACGGATAAAACGGCAATTTTACAAGTCTGTCCCAAGTCGTAACCTGATGGACATACAAGATTACCCACATTTTCAATAAAAAGAATGTCAATCTCATCCAAATCAAATTCCGGTAATCTTTTGGCGATCATCCGCGCATCCAGATGACAACCTCCACCCGTATTAATTTGAACGGCCTGGGCGCCTAGTGTTCGAATCCGATCCGCGTCTTTTTCTGTGGCAAGATCCCCTTCGATAACTCCAATCGTAAATTCGTGAGCCAATTTCTCCACAGTTTTCTCCAGGAGTGTAGTTTTGCCCGCACCAGGAGAACTCATCATGTTAATAACCAACGTCTTACTCTGCAGAAACTGACGCCGATTAAAATCGGCCGCCAGTTGGTTGTCTGTTAATACATTTTTATCTAAAGTGACTTTCATTTTAGCTAACTCCCTTCATAGGATTCAATGGCTAATGTCTCCCCAGAAATCAGTTTACCCGTTGGTAAGGAGCAACTAGGACATACTGCAATGCGCCGATCAGGTTTGTATTCTTTCTCGCAGATCGTGCAACGTGCCCAAGCAGGCTCATGAATGATCGTTAACTGAGCATTCCTGGATATCCTTTCAATTCCTTGTGCTTTGAAAATATCGAAAGCCATCTCAAGGGCCTCAGGCATGGCATTGCTTAGTTCACCCACGGTTAAGCTTACTCTATTCACTTCCTTGATACCACGTTGTGTTGCGTCCCGTAAAACCAAATTAAGGATATCTCCCATTAACGCCATTTCATGCATGGTGATCTTCCTAACTATTTAAGATTTTTAAACAGCAGCAACGTACCAGACATCGTCGTCAACTTTCGTTGGGTAACTCTCCAATGGAAGCGTCCCTTCTTCCTGTTCAATCGAATAACTTCCTTCGCATTGCGTACATTTGATTTTTTTCTCATGGGCAATCCATATTGTTATAGATTGGCATGCCGTACAAATCCCGCCAACTGCTTTCATGATTTTCCCATCAGAATAGACATAAACCGGTTTCCCTTTAATATAAAATTCCTGGATCATGTCAAAAGTTGCAGGATGGAACTTTCCTATAGGAATCCATTTAAGATCAATTAGTTCATCTACAAGAGCATTCATCGTTTCCTTCTTTTCGTGTAAATAGTCGAAAACCAGGTCCTGGATAGTTTGAGTGAGGTCATTCCCGATCTGCAAAAAAAATTGTCTGCGGTTCACCGATATGACCTCCACTGTTTCACCTTATCAACCACCATCTCAACCAATTTTGGCAGTTGTTTGGCTACCGTTTCAGTCATTTCAGCACCCCATTCCAAGGATTTAGGCTGAATTCCGCACATAAACATCTCTTTTGGAAGGCTACCTCGGAACTTCGCCATGGCCAGTACCTCTTGAAAACCAAGCTGGTGAAAAGACATTTTCACTCCTAAATATTTGGGAATTTCTTCTCCTTCTAACGTAATCAAGGTCCCCGGTTCTTTTCCTGCATTAATCGCATCAATAATCAATAAATAGTCTGTCTCTTCCACCGGTCCCAATAAACGGAGGCCATCGGTCCCACCATCAATAATTTCAATATCATCTTGATCAGCAAAAACTTTTCTTAAAGGGGAAAGGGTGTGAACACCCACACCCTCATCTGTAAAAAGGGGGTTGCCGATTCCCAAGATCGTAATTTTATTTTCGACAGGTTTTATGATCATTGGGATCATTCCTTTTCGCCATTTTGATGATTGCTTTCGTGTTTATAACCGGTAAAAATGGATGACATTGTACCGTTCTTACTCAGCCAATCTTCTCGAAACGCCATATAAACGTGAACAACCATAAAGACCATGAATCCCCATGCCACGATATGATGCCAGGAGCGAACTGAGAAACTATCACCACCAAACAATGCAGGAATCCAACCAAACAAAATCCCCATAAAAGAATCAAGTCTGGGTTCAGCTAGCAGGTAGTAACCCGTCAACATCATGATAATCGAGCCTGCTCCAATAAAAACCCAATAACTTAGTTCAGCAAGGGGGTTGTGCCCAATATAATGTTCCTTCTTATTATTTAAGAATAGATAATATTTGATGGTCTCCCACAAACCCGTCCAAAATTTTTTTTTCAAAGGATTGGATTTAGAATAAGTATTTCCCTTATATACCCAATACCAGCGCACTCCCAGATTAATCGTGAAGACAAATGCGGCAAAGAAATGAATGTAACGGGCCCAACCCATGAGGTAAGAATAATATGCCTCTTCCGGTATGGATGCCGAGATAAAAGGTCTGCCAATATATATGCCGGTAATCATCAAAATAATGATGCTTAACGCATTAACCCAGTGGAAAATACGTACCGGTAATTCCCATACATATACCTTTTCCGAATGGAGGTGAACTTGCTCAGCCCTACGAACGCCCTCTGGATCAAAAATCTTATATTGATTCTTTTCTAACTGCAATTCATTCTCGGAGATTGCCATTGCTATCCCCCTTTACCCGATACGAATATCGGTTGTTACTTTGTGTTCTGTATCTGTCAGGTGAACAGCACAGGCCAAGCAAGGGTCAAATGAGTGAACAATCCTTAGAATCTCCAAGGGTCTTTCCAGGTCACGAATTGGGGTTCCTCTTAAAGCCGCTTCATAGGCCCCAATTTGACCTTTATGATCCTTTGGAGATGCATTCCACGTGGTTGGAACAACGGCTTGATAATTTTTTACCTTCTCGTCTTCTATCACAATCCAATGTCCTAACGCACCGCGTGGGGCCTCCATCCATCCCACCCCTTTGGCCAGCTTAGGCCACGTTTTCGGTTCCCACTTCGTACGGTCAAAGGTGACTTGGTCCCCATTCTTAATATTGTTAAGTAAAGCATCCATATCATTACGAATCCAATTGGATATAATCCCTGTTTCAAGTCCACGGGCAAGGGTACGACCCAACGCCGATTGTAGAGCCGAAAAAGGCAACTCCATTTTCTTAAGGGTATCATCAATTGCTGAAACGAACTCTTCCCGACCCAAGGCATACCCTATGATCATCCGAGCCAATGGACCAACCTCCAATGGATTCTCTTTCCAACGCGGAGATTTAATCCAACTGTATTTTTGATTCGTATCAAGATATTCATATGGTGGCTTAGGACCTGTGTAATTTAAATTCGTTTCACCAGACCATGGATGTTTACCATCACTCTCATTTCCATCGTAGCTATACCATGAATAATCAATGAACTCCTTTACCTGCTCGGGATCTTTCGGATCTACGTCCAATACCTCATTCAGGTTGCCATTTAATATGACTCCCCGGGGCATTCGGTACAGATTCACATCCCGTATATCTCCAGTCGAAAAATCTCCATAGGATAAATAACTACTTAACCCGCCACCATAAGTCCAATCCTTATAATAGGAACTAATGGTAAGCAGATCTGGAATATATACTTTATTTACAAACTCCCTCGCTTGATCAATGATTTGTGAAACATGCATTAATCGTTCAGCATGAATACCATTATCACTATTGATATCTAAAGGAGTAGCCATACCACCAACGACATAATGCGGATGGGGGTTTTTCCCACCAAAGATTGTATGAATCTTAACAATCTCCTTCTGCCAGTCAAGGGCTTCCAAGTAGTGAGCCACGGCTAACAAGTTCACTTCAGGGGGAAGCTTGTACGCAGTATGACCCCAATAGCCGTTAGCAAAAATACCCAACTGCCCACTTTCCGCAACAGTTTTAACTTTATTTTGGATATCGCGAAAATAGCCTGGAGATGATTTGGGCCAATCGGAAATGGATTGAGCAATTCGACTGGTTTCATTTGGATCCGCTTTCAAGGCACTCAGTACATCCACCCAGTCAAAGGCATGCAAGTGATAGAAATGAACCACATGGTCGTGCATAAATATCGCCATATTCATAATATCCCGAATCAAATGGGCATTCCGCGGAATCTGAATTTCCAGGGCATCCTCCACCGCACGAACCGAGGCTAAAGCATGAACAGTTGTGCAAACACCGCAGATTCGTTGAACAAAGGCCCAAACATCCCTTGGATCTCGATCCCTTACAATTAACTCCAAACCTCGTACTAATGTTCCTGAACTATAAGCCTCTTCAATTTTTCCATCTTTGATATCTGCCTCAATCCGTAAGTGACCTTCAATTCGGGTTACTGGATCTACCACAATTCTTTCACTCACTGATTCTCACCTCTTCCAGAATGTACATCACCATTTGATGTTTTATCATTGTTCTTCTTCAGCGCTGTAACGGTTGCATGGGCAGCAATCCCCACAGCAGTTGCCCCAACGGCATATAATCCCACTTCATCCGGATTAATCGTCGTTTGTGTTCCTGGTATTTTCGCCATTCGCGTATAAAATGGTCCATTGTCCCAGAAGTTTTGTTCCGTACAACCGAGACAAGGGTTTCCTGATTGAATGGGATAACTAACCCCTCCATTCCAACGCATTTCAGCACAAGAACTGTAAGTCGTTGGTCCCTTGCAACCTACTTTATATAAGCAATACCCTTGCTTTGCCCCTTCATCATCAAAGGATTCGGCAAACAAGCCCGCATCGAAATATGCTCGTCGATTACATTTATCATGGATACGGTGTCTGAAGAATGCCTTTGGCCGACCAAGATGATCGAGCTCAGGAATCCTATCAAAGGTAATCATATGGGCGATAACCCCTGTCATAACCTCAGCGATCGGAGGACAACCTGGCACCAAAATTATCGGTTTATCCTTTATGATATCTTTTACTGCTACTGCATTGGTAGGATTGGGATTTGCAAAGGGAATCCCTCCCCACGAAGAGCAGGTCCCATAGGTTATAATTGCTTTTGCACCTTTGGCGGTTTCTAGTAACAATTCCTTTCCAGACATTCCACCAATAGTGAGATATTCGTCGTTTAAAGAGACACTACCTTCAACGGCTAAAATATACTTCCCGTAATACTTCTCTATCACATCAGTCCGTGCACTTTCTACCTGATGACCAGACGCTGCCGATAGCAATTCAAAATATTCCAGTGAGATCATATCTAACAGCACGCTTTCAGCTTTTGGATGTGTCGTGCGAATGAACGACTCTGAACAGCCTGTGCATGCTTGTTGATTTAGCCATATCACTGGAACACGTTCCTTTGACTCCATGGCATAAACTACTTCCTCAGTGTTTGAAAAATCTAACCCCATAGTTGCTGCAAGGGCGGTACACATCTTCAAGAAGTCTCGACGTGTCATCCCCCTTTCCAGTGCATGATCATAAATGGTTTTTACTTTCCCCATTCCACTTAACACCTCTCCCCATCTTGTACAGTTTAAGCTTAATCAAGCACGTTTAATAACCACCAAGAATTATATCAATAATAATTTGAATTTTAAATGATTAAATCAGAAATAAATTATTTTTATAAAATATATTTGACAAATATTTGTAATTAAGAATGCCAACTGAAGAAAATACAAAAAGTAATAACGTCTGATTTAATAAGATAGATGAGTTTTATGCCTTTTAATTAATAACAAACTTGATAGAATTTTATAAACTATTAATCTTTTTATATGATTAACTTATCAAGTAATTCTACCGCAAACATTAGTGAAAACGATCTGCATGTTTAAGAAATTTTTGAATAACATTCCGGGAGTGTGATCACCGATGAAATTAACGAAGGATCGTCACAGCCCGCGATATCCAAATAACTCCAATCACCAGGCTGGACATTCCAGTTAAAAACCACATTCCCTTGCTTACATACTTCCAACGATATGACCATGAAAAAAAACGTCCCACCATTACTCCATAGATAACCATGGTTAGTGTCACGCCAATGCCATAAAATATAATGAGTACCATCGCTCCAGTTACCGTATTTACCGCATTTAAAGGACCAAACAATAATACCCCCGCCGTTCCTGCCATACCCGTTACAATCCCTGTTAAAAGTGGGCCATAGGTAAATACCATTTGATCCATTTTTGTTTGACTTTGTCCTTCAGATTTTAACTTTTGTTTTCTAAGGAATCGACGATAAATGGACCACATCCCCAACGCAATTAACAATATTCCTGAAAAAAGCTCCCAAGAGCTATTAAAAGTGACTGACAAAGAATATTTAAAGGCCAATACGACACTTCCGATGATAAACACAGTAGTAGTATGTCCTAAACCAAATTTAATGCCGAATTTAATGACTTTTGAAGGTCGCGGATCCTGACTGACAAAATCAGTCATCTCGGCTACATGATCATAATCGAAAGCATGGATAACACCTAGTAAAAATGAAGTAACAATCAATGATGAAAACCAAATCAATTCCTTTTCTTCCTTTCCCGTTCTATCTAGAGAGTCATAAAGATAATTTCAGCAAACTTCCACCACATCCTAATGGATTACTTCCACGCATCCTGATGAAGCTTTGGTATCCCAGTTCTACACTTTTCGGTGCCCTATGAACTATGACAATTGGCGAAAAAGCAAAATAGATTATTTCTTTTTCAGTGTAACAAACGCAAATAAAAATTACTGTCGTACAGCTGACAGTAAACGGAAAAGCCAAAAGTTTTTTATCTACTTAAAATTGAATAATCCCTTTATTTATTAAAACCCATTTGGAGAGATATTTTCCTATTTCTACTTTAAGGGGTCATCACATTCGTGAACCAAGTCTTTTAATTTTTTTAGATCTTTAATAAGGTACGTATGTCGATTTACTTTCTCCAAAATTTCCATTTTTTGTAGATCACTCAATATCGTCGATACGGTTTGACGGGATGACCCTATCATATTCGCTATATCCTCTGTTGACATACCCATATCAAGCTGAATACCCTCTGGTACTTGTATTCCAATATCCTCTACCGCATAAATTAAAAATTCTACCAGTCTTAAGCGAACCTCTTTAAAAGCCAAACCATTAATAATCGTAATAGAATTTTTAAGTAAAACACCAAGAACATGAACCATAACCAATGCTACATCAGGTATATCTGCGATTATCTTTCTTAAAACTTGAATATCGGTAACTAAAATAGTAGTATCTTCTAAAGCTTGGCAAAAAGTCCTGGTATGTGTACTAAAAATATCTCCAGGTCTTAAAATAGATAATGTAAACTCTTTATATTCATTAACA
Source organism: Microaerobacter geothermalis (assembly GCF_021608135.1). Classification (NCBI taxonomy): domain Bacteria; kingdom Bacillati; phylum Bacillota; class Bacilli; order Caryophanales; family Bacillaceae; genus Microaerobacter; species Microaerobacter geothermalis. The sequence goes on along the minus strand of NZ_JAKIHL010000001.1, from coordinate 359,771 downwards.
AGATAAACACGTACTTTACCAGACTTAATTAAAAAAGCAAAATTATCCTGTTCTTTCGGAGTAAAAAGTATCTCCTTCTTGGTATATTTTTTCTCTTTAAACTCTTTAAAGTAATTGCTGCAAGACGGAGAACTTAAAACATTTATTAAATCGATATCAGTTAATTTCATCCTAGTGGGCATTCAGCTTCCCCCCGATAGATTGACTTCTACAAGTACATATAGTCTTCTCATTTTCTTTACTAGATAAATTTAGGAGCAGACGGGGGCAACATCCGTTTATGTTCGGAACGTTTATGCATTCTCTCAATGATCTCCCTGTCCTTTTGCGGAATCTCTTTTCCTTCTAGCAGATCATCCACCATATCATAGGTGGTCCCCATTTCCTGTTCATCTGTCTGTCCTTCCCATAAACCAGCAGATGGCGCTTTAGTAAGAATCGCTTCTGGTACACCCAAATGGGCAGCCCACTTTTTTACCTCCCGTTTAGTTAAATTGGAGATAGGAAGGATATCCACCCCTCCATCGCCATATTTTGTAAAATAACCGGTATAGGTTTCTGCGGCATTATCCGTTCCCACCACCAGGTAATTTAACGAATTGGCAACGGTATATAAGGTGCTCATTCTAATTCTGGCTCTTAGATTAGCATCAGCCATCCTAAGACTTGTCCCTTCTTCGATTAACTTCTTCTCAGTTAATGCAGAAGTGACCTTGCCATAAATCACATGATGGGCTTCGGAAAGATCCACGTCAAGATATGAGATACCAGAAGCTTCCACCACCTTTAACGCATCTTCCCTATCCTTTGGATTGCTCTTGATTGGCATGATGACTCCCAGGGAGTTTTCAGGAAATGCCTTTTTTATCAGAAAGGTAACAAGGGCAGAGTCAACCCCACCGCTGATTCCGACAACAAGCCCGTTGGCCCCTGCTTCTTTCACTTTTTCGCGCAGCCAATCCACAACTTTTTCAATTTTTTCATCCAACGTCATGGTATACTCCCCTTTTTATAATGGATTTATTGATGTGCATAGAGCCTCAACTCTATTATAACCATTCTTGTCAAGCTTTGTCATAAATATTTACATAAGATGAGTAATGGAGAACAGGAAACAGCTTCAAATAAGAACGAATAACCTCTTTTCTTTTATTCCATTGACCTTCATATCGCTTAATAAAGTGAAATACCCGGTTTTGCCGGTATCCTTTTTTTTTGAATAAAACACCGTTTATCTCTCTCATGATATCTGAAGGGAAACGTAGTAAAAATGAGAGAAGAACTAACTCCCTCTCCTCTAAAGGAATATAATCCTGATATCGATTCACAATATCGGCAAGAAAATAATCGTTCCAATTTTGTTCAACCATAACCCGGTTAATCAATTGGACCAAATCTCCCAATTGAAGATCAATGCCCGCTGTATCTAGATCGATAATATAGACCTCTCCTTCTGCTGTTTTTAAAAAGTTATGACTGGCTACATCCCGGTGGGCTACAGCAGATTTTGCGGCATCTTTGAATGTAAGTTCTTTTAATAAAGACATCGGCAGCTCTTCTAAAGCATGATAGGCCTCCTTTAGAATTCTAGCCCCATTTTGAATCATCCATAACTCCAATGGACTTTTGGGATAATTTAGACCTATCTTTTCCAAAGACCTTTCAAAATTCTTTACTCGCTGCATCCATTTCTCATATAAAGGTATCCCCGTTATCTCTTTTCCGCCCTTGATTCTCTGGGCTGCCTGATGGAACTGAGCTAAAGAAACTGCCGCTTGCTGTGCATCCGTAATCTTCTGATAAGTCATTTGACGCCCTGGTATGTAAGGCATGACCATAAACCAATGACCCTGATGCTCAAAAAAAGGAACCCCATTTTTTACTCTAAAGGAACACACATTGGTAAATTGATTGTTTATCACCTGGGTTGACAACGAATGAAGCCAATCCAAGTCTTTGTCAGACGGGTATGATTTCATCATGTATGCCCCATGGGAGGCCCCAATATACCAAAGATTCCCCCATTTTTTCCATAGATATATTTTTTCTCCGAGAAAATGAGACGCTTTTTGGAAAAGAATGTCCATGATCAATGCCTCCTTCAATCTTCGGGAACATGCATATGTAAGAATTGAAGCCCGAGTTGATCAAAAAGAAGGGTCATTTCGGGCCTCAAAAGAGAGTGCCGGTTAGAAATTAAAAGCTGGAACTTTCTTCTTCAAAAGAAGGAATCATCATTGGCGGAACCACGGGCATTGGAAAGTATGTTCCATAGGGCTTGAAATTGTATGGATTCATCGGATAGGAATTCATTCCATAATAAGGTTGAACCTGTCCCATCATATACATGGGGCAGCATCCATAGGGAATGGTTCCCATCGTCATTTGCTGGGGAAAGGTAAGCGGACTGGATTCGATGGAGTCCCTTTCTGGATGGTGGTGATGGATATTGGGAGTTTGGTACATCGGATATGTTGGAACCATTGGATTCATGGAATACATCGGATAGGGGTAACTTTTCATTTTGGCTGAAGAATCTGCCGATTCATCTTTCCTTGCAATTGAAGATTCTTCTTTTACGGTCAGAGATTCTTTAACTTCTGCTTTGAACATCTCAGATTTATGCTCTACTTTAGAAATCTCTGCCTTTGTAGCTTCCATCTGTTTTTTTTCAACGATTTCCTCTACGGGTGTTACAGGATGAATAAAAGCTTTTTCCTTTTTTGGTTTTACAGGAAATCCAGGGGTGGGAATTTTAATTTTCATTCCAGGCCTTAAAACGTCCGGATCTTTAAGGTGAGAATTTACTTTTTTCAAAGTTTCAAATTCCACCTGATATTTCTTTGACAGTTTCCAAAGGGTATCTCCTTTTTGGACCACATGAATTTTCAACATGACTACCTCCCTAGGCGAAAATTTCATTATATCATATGCACCCATGGGCGTTTTGCTCATAAAAACATCCGCAGATTTCTCTGCGGATGTTTTTTTTATTCGACAAATTTCGAGGTACCCGACACCGGGATTAAACGGCCTTTTCGGCGATTCCTTCATAAACTTGAACTCCATCTGTGGTAACTACTTTACGGAATTCTTCCAATAGTTGATTTGTAATGTTTCCAGGTTTTCCGCTTCCGATCGGTCTGCCATCAACCTGTACAACGGCTATAACTTCTGCCGCGGTTCCGGTTAAGAAAACCTCATCAGCAGTATAGACATCATGACGGGTAAATGGCTCTTCCTTTACTGTGTATCCAAGCTTCTCGGCAATTTCCATGATGGTATTTCGTGTAATTCCTTCCAGGGCTCCCAAATAGGATGGAGGTGTGATAACGACCCCTTTTTTGACGATAAAGACATTGTCACCGGAACCTTCTGACACATACCCTTGGGCATTTAGCATTAAAGCTTCCTTCACACCTGCCAAGCTGGCTTCAATCTTCACCAATACGTTATTTAAATAGTTTAACGACTTAATCTTTGGATTTAAAGCATCTGGTACATTTCTTCTGGTTGGCACTGTAACTATAGGAAGACCATTTTCATAAAGTTCTTTGGGAAATAAAGAAATATTATCCACAATAATAATGATTTCTGGTTTCTTACATTTGAAGGGATCTAACCCCAGATCTCCGACACCCCTGGATACAACCAGACGAATATAAGCATCCTTTAATTCATTCTTTCGAACAGATTCAACCACAGCTTGTATCATTTGTTCCTTGTTCATGGGAATTTCAAGCATAATAGACCGGGCAGAATCATAAAGCCTGTCAATATGTTCCTTCAGTTTAAACACATTCCCGCTGTATACACGAATTCCTTCAAAAATCCCATCTCCATACAAAAAACCATGATCAAATACCGAAATTTTTGCGTCTTCTTTCGAAACAAACTCTCCATTTAAATAAATCCATCTACTCATTACAGTAGGCACCTCCACCCCATATTTAGACCATTAAGTGTAAAAGAAATACCTCTACAACAAAATCCTAACATCGAGAACACCCGTGAAAAATTAATGGGATGACGTCAGAACCTGCCGCAGAGGTTTTTTTCCTCACGGTGTACATCATTTGGATGCTGATATCCCTCGGACCAGACCTTCCATATAGAAACGGAACCCTAGATATCCTCCTGACTTGCTTAAAATGATTTGATTCGCAAATATAATCTTAAATCTGATGGAATTTTCATTAAAATTCAAATTAATTTAATGATCATTATACGAGCATGCGCTCAGAAAGTCAATGAAAATAGGATAACTTTTTCAGGAAATTTTATTTTTTACGATGCTTTCCTTAACCATAAAACAGGGATATGTTCCAAGATATCTCACTTCGCAACCGATAGCTTCTATCTCGGCAAAGGCCCCGGGAAGAAGAACATCATCCATTCCTTGCTCGATATCGATCAAGAAATGGTAACTTCCAAGGCCCTTCTTGGTGGGACGGGATTCAATGCGGGAGAGGTTGATTTTCCTCCAGGCAAACGCCGCCAACACCTGGTACAAGGCCCCTGGGAAGTCAGAAGGCAATGTAACCAAAATACTTGTTTTCTGCTTTTCAGAATGCCCAATAAACGCATTTTCTTCTCCAACAAGAATAAAGCGAGTATAATTATTGGTATGATCCTGTATTTGATGATGAAGGATTTTAAGCGGATAGATTTCTTCAGCCAAACTTGTTCCAATGGCAGCCCACGGTTTTTCCGGGCTGTTCGCCACAAATTGGGCAGCTTCAGCCGTGCTGTTTGTATATTCCACTTCCACATGGGGAAGACATTCTCTTAGGAAATGATGACACTGTGCTACCGCATGGGGATGTGAATAAACTTTTTCCACATGATTAAGTGTTATGGGAATCTCTCTTTTCGCCACCAGGAGATGCTGAGTGATGGGAAGAACCATTTCAGCCAAGATGGGAAGGTTCACCTCATGAATCAGCCAATCCAAAGTTAAATTGACAGATCCTTCAATGGAGTTCTCAATGGGGACCACTCCAAAATCTGTCTCCTTTCGATAGGTGGTCTCTAAACAATCGGCTATATTTTTGCGAGGAACCCACTCATTTTTATCCTCATCAGGAAAGATTGCCCTTGCTGCTTCTTCTGTAAATGTTCCCCGAGGACCTAAAAAAGCTATTCTCCGTCTCATTCAATTCTGCTCCTATCCTTTTCTTTTCTATACACTCTACTATGGGACCAATCCCCTGTCAACCAGTACTAAACTAGACGATAGCGGAGTTTTTTACAGACAATCGTTCAACTGATACGCCATTGTGATCAATGGGCAAAATTCTACCCTTTGCTTCAATTTGTTCCCTTCGGAAAGCATCTTCCAAAAATTGAATGACCCCATCTTCCTTCCCCTTTTTTGTAAAGGCAATCAGAGTAGGTCCTGCCCCGCTCAAAGCTACCCCCAAAGCCCCATGATTCACAGCCGTTTGTAAAATCTCATTCATTCCGGGAATAAGGGGAGCCCGATAGGGCTGATGGAGCTGATCCTGCATGGCATACGGCAAAAGATCCAGATTTCCCGTAGCCAAAGCAGTTAATAAAAGGCCGGTATGGCTGACGGCATGAATCACCTTCTTGATTTCATACTGCTGAGGTAATACTCCCCTGGCTTTTTCCGTAGGTAGGTGAAAAGAAGGGATGATTGCAACAACACTTAAATCCTCAGGAGGGAGAAGCTTCACAAAGGGAACAATATTTTTCTCCATCACGGCAACAACGATTCCGCCAAATAATGAAGCCCCCACATTATCCGGATGACCTTCCAGTTCCGTAGCCATCACATAAATCTCTTCCTTTGATAAAGGCTCGCCGATCAGGGCATTGGCAGCGACCATTCCTCCAATGATAGCTGCAGCACTGCTTCCAAGACCTCGGGTTAATGGAATTTCGGTTTTGATCGTCATATCCAGGGGATGATACCCAAAGCCGGCTTTTTGAAAAACCTGCTGAGCCACCTGAAATACCAAATTACTCTCATCCTCTGGAAGTCCCTCTAAATTCTCATTCAATAATTTAATTCTAGTCTTTTGCGAAAATTGCATATCAATGGTTGTATACAACTGAAAAGCCATGCCCACCGTATCAAAAGCAGGGCCCAGATTGGCGGTGCTTCCAGGAACTTTAACCCTAACCTTGCCTTCCATGAGTTGCACCTTCTTTTTGTATGATCTCCATGACAGCTTTTCTTGAATTTTCCACAACCACTGGTTGAACGGTTACGGCTTCCAAGGCAATTTTGGGGTCCTTTAACCCATTTCCGGTTAGCACCGCTGCAATTTGTGTTCCTGAAGGAATTCGGTTGCTTTTTCTCAACTTTATAATTCCGGCGATGGATGCGCAAGAGGCTGGTTCAGCAAAAATCCCCTCAGTGGATGCCAATAAGCGATAAGCTTCCAAGATCTCCTCATCACTCACCATATCAATATTCCCCTTTGATTCCTTTACGGCATTCATCGCTCCGTCCCAACTGGCGGGATTTCCAATGCGAATGGCAGTGGCAATGGTTTCCGGATAAGGAATCACTTCTCCCTTCACCAGGGCGGCGGCTCCCTCTGCCTCAAATCCAAACATCTGTGGCAGATTGGTTACCTTGCCAGCCTGGTGATATTCCTTAAACCCCTTCCAGTAAGCGGTAATATTACCTGCATTTCCAACTGGAATGGCAAGAATGTCAGGAGCCTTTTCCAACACATCACATATTTCAAAGGCTGCTGTTTTTTGCCCTTCCAATCGATAGGGATTGACGGAATTGACCAGTGTAATGGGCTCATCCCTGGTAATTTCTCTTACGATTTGAAGAGCCTCATCAAAATTACCTTCGATGGCAATCACCTCAGCTCCGTAAATCATGGCTTGGGCCAGTTTTCCCATGGCAATATTATTATTCGGGATAATCACAATGCAGCGTAGGTTGGCCCGGGCCGCATAGGCGGCAGCAGCAGCTGAAGTATTCCCGGTGGATGCGCACATGATGGTATGGCTTCCTTCCTCCATCGCCTTGGCAACAGCCATCACCATCCCTCTGTCCTTAAAGGAACCCGTAGGATTGAGGCCTTCGTATTTCACGTACAATTCAATGTCCAGCATGTTCGACAGTTTTTCCGCATAGATGAGGGGAGTATTTCCCTCATGCAAAGTAATAGGTGGGGTTTTATCTGATACGGGAAGAAAAGAGCGATATCTTTGTATGATTCCTGCCATGATTATGCCTCCCCACCTTCTACTCTGTAACAACTTTTGATCTCTTTTACCACATCCAAATGTGAAAAAACTTCAATCACTTTGTTCATATTTGCTTTGGACGCAAAATGGGTAACCAGAATAATTTCCGCCTTTGATTCACCGTTGATTTGATAGGGCTGTTGAAGCACCTGCTCCAGGCTAATATCATTCTCCGCCAGGATGCTGGTAATCTGGGCCAAAACCCCGCGCTTGTCGGCGACAATAAACCTAAGAAAATATTTAGAGACCACTTGGTCATCGGATTTTAGTTTTTTCTCTTTGTATGGAGCCACAGTTCCCCTCCCATTTACTCCTAATTTCATATTTTTCACCACCGTTACTAGATCTGATACCACTGCGGTTGCTGTGGGTAATTGACCGGCACCGGGACCGTAGAACATCGTCTCACCTACGGCTTCCCCGTATACATAAACCGCATTGAACACCCCATTTACTGAAGCTAATGGATGGGATTTGGGAATCATCGTCGGCTGCACACTTACTTCAATCTTATCGTCATCCCGCTGGGCGATACCCAACAGTTTCACTTCATAGCCAAGTTTTTTTCCGAGGAGAATATCTTCTTTGGTAACCTTGGATATCCCTTTCACGTCTACTTCATCCAAATTTAATGCCACATGGAACCCCAAAGTGCTTAATATGGCCATTTTCCTTGCGGCATCATGTCCTTCCACATCGGCAGTCGGATCAGATTCAGCATATCCCAATTCCTGAGCTTCCTTCAGTACATCTTCATAGGAGGCACCCTCCTGGCTCATTTTAGTCAAGATGTAGTTGGTGGTCCCATTCACGATACCCATCATTTTTGTAATTCGATCGGAAGAAAAACCTTCAACTAACGCTCTTAATATGGGAATGCCGCCGGCAACACTGGCTTCATAGAAAACATCGCACCCCATTTGTTCCGCCTTGGAGAGGATTTCACCTCCTTGCAGAGCCATTAAGTCTTTATTGGCAGTAACCACATGCTTTCCTCTTTCAAGGGCTTCCAAAATATATTCCCTTGTAGGCTCAATGCCTCCCATCACTTCAACGATCACATCAATCTCCGGATCATCAAGAACCTCCCATGGATTGTTCGTGATTATGGAACGGTCAACCGTAACTGAACGCTGTTTTTCAAGGTTTTGAACCAAAACCTTTACGATTTCAATGCGGCATCCGGTTTGTTTATATAAATCCTCCTGATGGGCCTCTAAAATACGGACAACACCACCACCCACGGTCCCCAAGCCCATTAAACCAATTTTAACAACCTGATTATCCATGTGCTTCTCCCCTCTGCATGATTTTCTTTATCCTCTGCCCACGATAATGGCTTTGGACACGCCGTCAATCGTTTCCAATCCTTCCAAAAAGTCAGTGGTGGATAAGTCCATTGATGCAGTATCAATGGACATGGCGACATTGGCCGATCCCTGTAACGGAATCGTCTGATGAATGGTTAAAATATTTCCGCCGGATTGGGCAATATAGCCTAACACTTTGGATAACACCCCAGAACGGTGCTCCAAATTCATGGAGATGGTTATAATCTTCTCTCTCATCATCGCATTGAAAGGGAAGATCCCATCTTTATACTTGTAATAGGCACTTCGGCTTAATCCCACTTTCTCCACTGCTTCAAAAACCGTATCTGCTTTTCCTGATTCCAACAGCTTTTTCGCTTCCACCGTTTTTAGAATAGATTCCGGAAGAATATTAGACCGAATCAGATAAAAAACATCTTCTTTTTTTTTCATCTCAGTCCTCCATACATATACACCTGTTTATATATACGGGACATTATAAACCATATCCGTTCATCAGGCAATCCTTTTTTTTAAAACGCAAAGAAATAAGATTGAAAAACGTCGAATACTTGATATAATAAATGTGTAAGATATTAAAAAGACCGCAGGTGCTGAAACACCCACGGTCGGTATAAATAGATGCCCATAAGGGCGTTGGCTCATAATTTGGTAGAAATAGACCGCAGAGATGTCAACTCAAGGGCGGTCTATTTCCTATTTTTTTGAGACAGTATTGCCACAAGCATTCCGAAAGCTATCATTACAGTTATTGTTTCAAATACTGTCATGTTCTCACCCCCTTTCTATCTTCGGGGATGAGCCAACCACCCTTGAGGAGCCAATTCTATTGTACAACCCTAAGTATAGCACAAAAAGTGGCTAAAATGACCAAATTCAATGAATAATACAAATTGGGCAACATCCCGGAAATGTTGCCCAATTAATCTATATTTGTTAATTTCTGCTACTCGATATCCCCTTCTACAAATTCAAACTCGATTTCGCCAATCCGAACAATGGAACCATCTTCTGCTCCCCGTTCCCTTAATGCCTGATCCACACCCATCTTCCTCATAATCCGGGCAAAGCGGCGAACAGATTCATCCTGTGAGAAGTCTGTCATCAAAATCATTTTTTTCAACCTTTCCCCTTCCACCACAAAAACCTCATTTTCCCTTCGGACCGTAAAGGGTTCTTCCTCTTTCTCAGCCCGGTATATCTTTCGTTCCTCTAATTTTTCCTCTTCAACAAGAGGATAGGCTGGCAAAGTATCCAATTTATCGGCTATGGCATAAAGGAGTTCCTTTATCCCCCGCTGCGTCACTGCAGAGATAGGATAAATGGGAATATCTTGATCTAACTTCTCTTTAAAATGCCTCAGTTGTTCCTCTGCCCCTGTCACATCCATTTTATTGGCGACAATGATCTGGGGTCTTTCCTCCAATTGCTGATTATACAACTTCAGTTCTTCATTAATTTGTAAATAATCTTGAAAAGGATCACGTCCTTCTGAAGCCGACATATCAACCACATGAAGAATGAGCCTCGTTCTTTCCACATGTCGAAGAAATTGATGTCCCAGCCCTACTCCTTCATGGGCCCCTTCAATTAATCCAGGCAAATCAGCCATCACAAAGCTTCTGTCATCCACGGTGCATACCCCAAGATTTGGGGATAATGTGGTAAAATGATAAGCACCAATTTTCGGCCTTGCTGCAGATACCACAGAAAGTAGAGTAGATTTTCCCACACTGGGAAAACCAACCAAGCCAACATCTGCGAGTACTTTCAATTCTAGGACGACCCACTTCTCCTCACCTGGTTCCCCCTTCTCTGCCATATGGGGGGCAGGGTTTGCCGGGGTAGCAAATCTCATATTTCCCCTTCCGCCTCTCCCCCCTTTTACAATTAGGGCTTCCTGACCATGATGAACCAAATCAACCAAAACTTCTCCTGTTTCTGCATCGGTAACCAAGGTGCCCGGGGGAACGCGGACGATCAGATCTTCCGCATTGGCCCCATGCTGCCCTTTACTCTTGCCGTGTTCTCCCCTGTTCGCCTTAAAATGGCGCTGATAGCGAAAATCAACAAGGGTACGCAATCCTTCATCCACCCGAAAAATCACGTCTCCTCCTTTTCCTCCATCACCCCCGGCAGGACCTCCTAAAGGGACATATTTTTCTCGCCGAAAGGCTACCTGTCCGTTCCCTCCGTCGCCGCCTTTCACATATATCTTAGCTGTATCAACAAACATCGCTTCACCTCAAGAATGGAAGTCTGGTACTCTAGTTCCACTAATAAAAGTTAAGATGCCTGGGCTAATGGAATCTTTACCTCCATCAAAGACTCTTCCCTATTATGTAATCCTTCCACAAAGATTCCGCCCTCATTCTTAATTTGTTTGGCTAATTGTTGAAGCTGCAAACGGCAAGCCTTTTCATTGAGATGGCCTTGGAAGTCAAAGGACAAATAAACTGCATGATTCAACAGCTGAAGGGAAAGAAGCAGATTGTTCCGCTCTCCTTCTCCAACGATTACATTTGCCCGGTATGTTTCCACCAATTTATATACAATTTGATATAAAGACTCCACATTTACAGGAATCTTAGATAAGTCCAACTCCTCATCCACTTCCACTTCCAATTCCATTTCCCGAACCAATGAATTGAATGTTAGCAGATAAACAACCAGCGGTGAATATCCTAAACGTGAAATCCGACTATCTTGATGAGCCCTTTCCGTCACTCGCTGGATATATTCTTCCATCCTGTCCAGCTTACCCATTTTTAAATATCCATAGATCACTTGAAAGTGATTTAGCCAATCATGTCGCTGATGACTGATGCTGGTCAGCCATTCCTTCTCAAAATTACTGTGTCTTTCGGCGTGATGGTACCGGTTTCTCCATATACCGATCAAATAACCAATAACAAGAGCAGCAGTAATTAAAGCAATAAGCATGAACTTATCCAGTATCCTTCCCTGAGTTATGAAAAGACCAGATCCAACCATAGATAAAATCAGGGAAACTAGTAAGGCCCACTTCCATTTCACTACACATCGGCTCCCATCTTACCAAGACTTGCTAATTTCACTCAACATTTCTAGTATAACGTACAAAAAACCTCCAGTCCATGAGGAACTGAAGGTTTTTTTCACTTTTTACACATGATTTGATTAAGCTTCACTTGCTGTCGGATAAACACTTACTTTCTTACGGTCACGCCCCAAACGCTCAAAGCGAACAATACCTTCTGCGGTAGCAAATAAGGTATCATCAGAGCCGCGTCCCACATTGGTACCTGGATAAATTTTTGTACCGCGCTGACGAACAAGGATGTTCCCTGCTTTTACCAGCTGTCCGTCGCCTCTTTTAACACCCAGACGTTTAGCGATGCTGTCACGACCGTTTTTTGTGGAACCTACTCCTTTTTTAGTGGCAAAAAATTGAAGATTCATTTTAAGCATGAGATCCACCTCCTTTAATACTTGGGGTCTTTCACCTTCACATATGAACCGTAATCCCGGGATACAGAAACAAGAGCAGCAACCATGGCTTCAAGAATCCACTGCATTTTCTCCCAAGTTTTCTCATCATCAATCCTCGGAGGACAAAAGTAAAGATATCCTGTATTTTCTGCTTTTACGTCCAATGAAATACCCAACAACATTTCTACCGCGTTTATCATCCCTAATGTGATGCCGGAAACAGCAGAACATACAATATCCTTCCCGGGATCTGCAAATTGGGCATGTCCCGAAACGGTCACCGATTCAATTTCCAGGGACGGCAAACGGTCAACTTTTACGGTAATCATTAGGCATTAATCTTTTCAATTACTACTTTTGTATACGGCTGACGGTGGCCTTGTTTGCGATGATAATTTTTCTTCGCTTTATACTTGAAAACGATAATCTTCTTTGCCTTACCCTGCTTTTCAACCTTAGCGGACACGGTAGCCCCTGAAACAAGAGGAGTTCCTACCACCAATCCACTGTCTTTGGAAACAGCCAACACACGGTCAAATTGAACACTGTCCCCTTCTTTTACATCCAGCTTTTCAATAAAGAGAACATCTCCTTCTTTCACTTTATACTGTTTTCCACCTGTTTCGATAATCGCGTACATTCTATACACCTCCTATACTCAGACTCGCCAATGAGGGTGAGGAAAAAATATCCTGCTTATAACCTTTCTTGAGCGGTTACAGCACACTGCGAGGCAGATGCTTACAACAAACAATAGGATACCATAAATTTAAAGAAAGTGTCAATGTGAATTGGGGTCTTCTCCAATGGAAATCTTCCCCCTTCCTTCACATGTCGGACAGGGGGACATCAGCATATCCTCAAGGCTTTGCCGAACCTTTTTGCGGGTCATTTCAACAAGACCAAGCTGAGTAATGCCTAATATTTGCGATTTGGTCCGGTCCTTGTGAACCTCTTCTTGAAGGGCATCCAATACGGCGGCCTTATATTCCGGCTTATCCATGTCGATAAAATCAATAATAATGATTCCGCCAATTCCCCTTAAGCGGAGCTGTCTGGGGATTTCCCTTGCGGCCTCCATATTTGTTCGAAAAACGGTCTCTTCCAAACTATGTTTTCCAGTAAATTTTCCAGTATTAACATCAACGGCAATCAGAGCTTCTGTTTGATCAAAGACCACATATCCGCCGCTTTTTAACCAAACTTTTCTTTTTAAAGCTTTTTCCATCTCCTGCAATACTCCGTAATAAGCAAAGATATCACCATTTGCCTCATGTAAACGAATCCTTGTTTGAAGGTTGGGATCATCTATTAATAAAGAAGCCAGTTTATGGTATGCCTCCTTAGAATTCACCACCAATTCTTCCACATCATCATCCATTAAATCCCGAATCACCCGGGACAACAAATCCAAATCGCGATAAATTAATCCAGGTGATTCCACTTGCTTGCTTGCTTCCAAGGTGTTTTGCCAAACTCTTCGCAAAAAAAGAACGTCCTGGGCCAATTCCTTTTCTGAAGCCCCCTCCGCCGCTGTTCGAACAATAAACCCATCTTCTTTGTTTCTGTATTGCTCAGTGATGGACTTCAGCCGTTCACGCTCTTCCTCATTTTCAATTCTTCTGGAAATAGCCACATAATTCCCTGTCGGAAGATAGACAAGAAATCTTCCGGGAAGGGTAAGATGGGTAGTTACCCGCGGACCCTTATTGCCTAAAGGTTCCTTGCAAACTTGAACAAGGAGTTCTTCACCCATACGAAGATATTCCTGAATGTTTCCCTTCACCTTTTTTTCCCGGGATTCAGGATCCAATAATCGGGGCGGCAGTAAATCATCTATATATAGAAAGGCGTTTTTCCCAATTCCTAGGTCAATAAAAGCGGCTTGCATTCCAGGAAGAACATTGGCCACTTTGCCTTTATAGATGTTTCCAACCAGACGGCGGTCATTAGGCCTTTCCAAAAACAACTCAACCAGCCGTTGGTCCTCTATCAGAGCCACCTTGATTTCCTGGTTAGCACAATTTGCAATGATTTTTTTCACAGTAACACCCGCCCTTCCTCATTCATTGTATCATAACTCGACTATAGATCCGGAACTAAAGTTTACACGTCCGCTTGTCGAGTTCGGCCCAGATGTGGTTAATGTCCGCTTCGGGGATAAAAACGGAACCATCAAAAACATCTGAGTATTTCAACGATGTAGTCAGTTTGACGGCTATTTCCGTTCTTTAGCCCCTTCGCTTAGTACGAACTCGAAGGCTGTCCTTAGTAAATTCTTTAGTCCCATCCATATAGACGATTACGGGATAGTCATTAAGTGGCCGATAGCTAATTGCCTCCAAGAATCTGCTATCGATTAAAATAGGCATTTAAAAGGACTTCTTCCCCAATAAATTCTTTATTCTTCTTCTTTTCATCCATTTGGGAAAACAGGTGATACTTTTCCCTAAATAGTCTTTTTAACAAATCCTTAACCGGTTCATTGCCTTTTATATATATGAATTTAACGGGCCAGCTTTCCTTTGCCAATTGAATTGCATCATATTTGGCAATTAAAAAACGAAAAAAATGATATTCCCTGTGCCTGTAGAAAATAAATGTAGAGTATGCGAGGAAAAAATTAATAAACAGCACATTCAAATGTTTGTCTGGTTGGGATACTGATGTCCAAAGCAAAAAAAGGATGCCGAAACTACTGACCCAAATGATTAAGCGAATCACTTTTCTGTAGGGACATGCATAGCTGATGAGGGCTTTCAGCACTTTGCTTCCATCCAATGGCCAAATGGGCAATAGGTTAAAAAGAGCGATGTAAGCGTTTCCTATAAAGAAAAAATCCGCCCATTCTCTGTTCCACCATCCCAATCTATACATCAGGACGGAAAGTGCCATCATCAACCCATTGATAAAGGGACCTGCCAAAGCAACCATACATTCTTCACGAATCAAGGTGTTTCCCAACTCGTCTACTTTGGCAACCCCTCCAAAAGGAAGAAGGGATATCTCTGTCACCCGCCACCCAAAGGCCTTTGCTGTATATACATGTCCTAACTCATGGATCACAACAATGGTAAATAAAGAAATAATCTCCAGAAATCTTCCGAAAAGCAAAGCAAAACCAATCACCACCCAAAAAAGGGGATGAACCGTAACTTTCATGGAGCCTAGTCTCCAAGGCCTACTCAAATGGAATCACTTCCATGGGATCTACAAATTGGCCATTTTTCTTCATGGAAAAATAAAAATAGCCATTCTCCCCTTTTCCATCAGGACGAACTTTTCCCAATACCGCCCCTTTTTTCACCCAATCATTCACCTGGACGTATAATTCTCCCAAATAACCATACCAAGATTCTATTCCCTTACGATGTTGAACAATGACAACTTGTCCTAGAGAATCCTTCGGACCAATATAGGTAATCCAACCTTCGTCAATGGAGGTGACCATTTCTCCCTTATCTGTTCCAACCAGAACTCCCTTCCCGTCTTTTACAAAAGGTGAGATGACTGCACCATTTAGAACAGGCGCAGCATATGAAACTGGAACATCTCGGTCTTCCTCCAGCATGACACGATTAGATAAATTGGGGAAAAATGTAGGGATGGTACCGATTTTCTGTTCATACCATTTTACTACACCTTTAAAATTAAACTCCCTTTCCATCACTTCCCGGACAGCATCCTGTGAAGTCTTAAAGAAAGGCCCTTCCATCCGAAAAAGGAGAAACGTGGCTCCAAGCAAAATAATGGAAATAAAAAGACGAATGGCCAAAACTTCTTTTTGGGTAGTTCTGTGTTCTTTTCTGAAAGAATGACGCTGACGCACCGTTGATGGAAAGTATGAACTATACGTGGGCTGCTCCCATTCACTCGTCATTCTGTCAAGTTTCCTTTGTCTGATCTTCTCCTTTAACACCTTATATCTTTCTTCTCGTTCCCGAAAAGATCGAAAATCATCCATTCATCAACACCCCACCGTATTGGTCTTTACCTTCACTATATGACTTGTCCGGCGGGAATATGATAAGGAATAAATTATGAGAACATCAGCTTTTTTCTTCTCATCCCAATACTTAGAACTAAACCAACGGCTACAAAATTGGTTATCAGAGAACTTCCCCCATAACTGATAAAAGGAAGGGGAATTCCGGTAATCGGCATTAGGCGGATGGTCATTCCTATATTTTCATAAATCTGAAATACCAGCATGCCAATAACGCCGACAATCACATAGCTGCCAAAGGAATCCTTTGCCTCAATGGAAATCCGGACCATCCGATAGATTAACAAGAAAAAGAGGAGAAGGAGTAAGCTGGCCCCTATAAATCCTAATTCCTCGGCAATTACCGTAAAAATAAAATCAGTCTCCCCTTCGGGCACCCAATTATATTTCGCCTGTGTTCCAGCAAACAGCCCCTTGCCTGTTAATTGACCAGAACCAATGGCAATAAGGGATTGTTTTAATTGATAACCGGTGGTCAGCGCATTTGCTCCATCAGGATTGATAAAGGAAACCAGACGGTTCCACTGGTATTCCTGAATGAAAGAAAAAAAGAGTTCAGGCTTAAAATTGTAGAAATAAGCAAGGACAGCGATACCTGAAGCGATAATTAGTCCCATATAAATAAAATGGCGCAGAGGAATTCCTACAGCGATTAGAATACTCAAAAATATTCCCACAAACACCAAAGCCGTCCCCAAATCAGGTTGGAGCAAAATTAATCCGAGAGGGACTCCCAACAACAAAAACGCAGGAATCAGCTGATAAAAGGATTCTATTTTTTCTTCCTTTTCTTCCTTTTGGGAGAAATATCGAGCTAAGGTCAAGATGATGAAAATCTTCATGAATTCCGATGGCTGTACCTTAAAATATCCAAAATCGAACCAACTTTGAGCTCCATTTGTAATGGTTCCCTTAATCAAAATGGCAATTAGAAGAATGACCCCTATCCCGTAAAAAATATAGGAATAGGTACCTATGAAATGATAATCAAACAAGAGGATCACAAACAACACGGCAAAACCGAGTAAATACCAAATCACCTGCTTATTTTGCTGATTATACTGCGGATTTGCCCCAGAAATGCCAATATAACTAAAAGCAAACAAACCCAATATCACAAGAATAATCATCCAGTCAAATTCACGAATCCATCTTTTTTCGATCCCCATGTGTGCCACCTACCCTAACTACCTACCTGCTATTAGTATAACTTAATTCAAACAATAATCACGATTGCTTGGAGATTGGTAAAAAGGGGCCTCTACATTGGCCCCTTAAGATAATCCCAACCATTTTTTCATTTTAGAAAACATTCCCTTTTGATCATCGAGAACCATTAGGGGAACTGCATCCCCCAGTATTCTCCGTCCAATATTGCGATAGGCCAATGCTGCTCTGCTTTGGGGATTTAGTACCGTCGGTTCTCCGGAGTTGGTTGATTTAATCACCTGTTCGTCATCAGGAACAATTCCCAGCAAGTCGATTCCTAGGACCTGAACAATCTCATCTACATCCAGCATTTCCCCTCGTTTTACCATGTGGGGTTTTATCCGGTTAATGACTAGCTTCGGTGGTGCAATCTCTTCCTTTTCCAATAAACCAATGATCCGGTCTGCATCCCTTACAGCAGAATTTTCTGGTGTCGTAACAACGATGGCCTGATCTGCTCCTGCCACGGCATTTTTGAAACCCTGCTCAATTCCCGCAGGACAATCGATAATAATATAATCAAAATCAATCTTTAATTGATTAACCAGTTTCTCCATCTGTTCGGGGTTGACCGCACTTTTATCCTTTGTCTGAGCGGCAGGAAGAAGATATAGTGCATCAAAACGTTTATCCTTCACCAATGCTTGTTTTATCTCACAAGTTCCCTCCACCACATCAACCAAATCAAAAATAATGCGGTTCTCCAGTCCCATCACAACATCCAAATTTCTTAAACCAATATCCGTATCGATCAGGCATACTTTTTTTTCAGATAAGGCTAGTGCTGTTCCTATATTAGCTGATGTGGTTGTTTTGCCAACTCCTCCTTTACCGGAGGTTACAACGATCGCCTCTCCCAATCTTAACTCCCCTCCTCTATATCAGTTGGATAAAGGAAATAATGGTACATATAGCTCAGGTTTTATTTTGTGAAGATGCCTAATTTTTTCGAAGGTTAATTTCCCATCCTGAATATACGCAAACCCCATCTCAATGGCAGGCTCATTCAAGTTCTCCAGTGGATTTCCGATCACATGTCCAATCCTTAATTGAGTAGGCTGCAGATATGAGGCTCCAATAACCGCATGGATATTTTTGGGGTACCCGGCATGGGCCATACCCATTAATTTTCCCATCACAAAAACATTCCCCGTACTAATGATACATCCACCCGGATTTACATCGGCCAGCAATAAAATATCCCCCTCATGCTGAAGAACTTGCCCGGATCGTACCGTACGGGTGACAATTTTCATCTGGGATGCTAATTTTTCCAATAAAGCTTCCTCTTTGCTAATCACATTGGAATCAACTTGTTTAACGACTAAATTTTTTTGAATTCCTATGATTCTTCGAATCTCTTCTTCTTGTTCTTCCGTAATATATCGATTTCCCAATTTAATCGTGACATGAATAAGGGGTCCCGTTAAAATCTGCTGATAACTGCTTTCCATTTTGGTCGCCAGTTCTTCTATCAGATCTTCAAAGGAACATCTATCATCAAACATAAAAATCAGGCCATCTTTGGTTCCCTTAATCATCACTTTATGCTTGGTTATCATCATGTCCAAAGATCACCCCACCATAAGATGAATTCGGCAGGAATCACCATTTTCCTGCTAGATGTTTGAAATAAGTCTAGAAGTGTATCTTTGCTCCTTGCCTTGACTCCCTTCAACATCGAAGCATTCCTCTGTCCACTTCAATCGTTTTGATCGGACCCCGCAAAACATCTTGGATCATTCAAAGAGGGAGACAGTCGCGGAGTTTTTTCCTCTCAAAACGATTTCCATTAGGTTAGAAGGGCCAGTCTGCGTCACAAGGATACAACTTTCACCCTTGAGTTACTCTACTGAAGGGACTTATCCTTTCTGTCTGAGCGATTTTGAATTCCTGCCCAGGTAAGGATTTCTGGTGAGGAAAAAGCATCGGGTAGTCTCACCACATTGAGTTGCCCAGATGTTCCCGATGCGCCGAACCAGAAAGCCTTCCCGGACAGAAATGCTCCTCAGCAGGAATTCAAGCAGAGCGAAGACAGAAAGGATCAGCACTGCTATGGATTATTTACGGATGGTTGATTGATGCCGAAATAGGCTTCCAGAATCCTTCTGGCAATTAAACCGCTGGCATCTGAACCTCCTCCTCCGTTGGGAACAACAACGGCAAGGGCAATTTCAGGGTCCTCAAACGGAGCATAAGCGATGATAACCGAGTTGTTCATCCCTGGAACCCCAGTCTGAGCCGTCCCGGTTTTTGCGGCAACAGAAACGGGAAACCCTAGAAAGGTATAATAAGCGGTTCCACCAGGCTGGGTAACCATCCGCATTCCCTCTTGAGCCAATTTTATATATTTGCTGTCAATATCCACTCTGTTTAACACTTCCGGTTCCCTCTTAAACAACACTTCTCCCTTTTCTCCCGGCAGCGTAGTCGCTCTACGGATTTCATCAACCAAATAAGGTCTCATCCGGTACCCGCCATTGGCGATGGTACTTACATATTGAGTCAACTGCATGGGAGTATAGGCATTGTACTGCCCAATTAAGGCATCGGCCAAATTCCCCAAATTTTTTGTAGTGGAACGCCATCCAGTTAATTCCTCTTCCAAATCAATTCCAGTCTTTACTCCTAAACCAAATTGGCTAAAGTAATAATCTATTACGCTAAATTTCTGCCTATATTCAGAACGGGAAGCAGGCCAGTTGGCCAGTTCCATGGCAATAAAGTACATATACGTATTATTTGATACCTGAAGGGCCTTTCTTGGATTCACCCTGCCATGACCAGAGAGCTTCCAGTTTTTCTTCTTCATATCCCCTACCTGATACCAGCCGGGGTCAAAAATCTCTGTATTTTCATCAATGAGATTTTCCTGCAGTCCCAACATCACCGATAAGGGCTTTACGGTAGATGCGGCTGGAAATCCCCCTCGTATAGCCTTATTGCTTTCTTTTCCTTTTACATACTGATTGTACAGCTTTCCAAAATCAGGGCTGTTCTGTATGTTTAGATCATAGTCCGGAAAGTTGGCCATCGCCAAAATGGCTCCTGTCTTTGGGTCCATTGCCACTGCAATGGCCTCTTCCACCTCGGGGAGGGGATTTCTTTCTCTTGTCTTTACCTCCTGTACCGTATCGGCCAATATCTCCTCTACTTTCTCCTGGAAATTGGCATCAATCGTAAGAACCAAATCATTGCCACGCTGTGGAGCTTCTATCACTTTGGTTTCAATAATTTTGGCCTGGCTGTTGATTTTAGCTTCCATTTTTCCTTCTTTTCCACGAAGCTGGGTTTCATATGATTTTTCAAGGCCGGAAACCCCCACCTTCTCGTCTACACGGTAGCCCCTTGCTTCATAATAATCTTTGCTGTAAACATCAATGGGCTTGGTATATCCAAGAAGGTGGGTAGCAAATGCACCTCTTTTGTACTGCCTCATGGGTTCAACAACCACATTCACACCGGGAAGTTCATCCCTGTGTTCAGATATTAATGAAACCTCTCTCCAGCTGAGATCTGCCTTGATAGAATGGGGCATATAGCGATAACCAGAAACCATAGCGTAAAGTATTTTTTTTGTTTCCAACAAATTACCCAGTTCTTCAATGGTCATGTCTAAAGAAATATCTTCCTCAGTCATACCATACCTTTTTAATTCACGAATGATCCCCTCTCTATCGTTTTCCGCGATCATCTCTTCAACGTCTTTATCTTCCAAATAGAGAGCAAGCTGTTGGGCAACTTCATTCCTGTTTATGTTCATTCGTTCATCTTCACGAAAGGTAACCGTATATACAGGCTTATTATTGACCAGGACTTCTCCATTTTTATCTAAAATCCAGCCCCGGGGAGCTGGGATGGGGATCACTTTGGTACTGTTTTCTTCCGATGTTCTTAAATACTCTTCTCCCTGTACCAATTGAATAAAAGCAAGTCTTAAAACAAGAATCGTAAAGAGAAAAAAGACTATGATGTATATGATGTTTAATCGGCGAGGTATATGAGAATTTACCTGTTCCGTCTTTTTGCCCATTACTATAGCCCCCTATGATGACTTCTCCTCTTCTTCTAGTCCATCCAATGTAACCATCCACCTTTGGGTCACATAATGGACCAATATCCCAAATCCCATATTTAACAGAACGGTTGGGATCCACACATTGCTCAACTGCCATCTCCATCCTACGTCTGTGAGTGAAAATAAATAGAATAACCCATAGGCTATTCCTTCATGAAAGAAAAGAGAGGCTCCCAAGGAAAGGATGATGAGAAGAACATTTGGGTGAAAAATTTTAAAGGTAAGACCGGAAAAATAAGCCACTACCCCCATGGTAAAGGTATAGATTCCTACAATATCACCATAAATGATATCCTGAAGAAAACCTATGGCAATTCCATACCACATTCCCCTTATTCTTCCAATATAAAAGGAAGCATATAAAATAAAGGTTAAAGCATACCGGGGAATCATCACATAGGTAAGATCTGTTAAATCGGCATAAAAGACTTGAAAAGTCGTTCCTTCAACGATAAAAAGAACAAGCAAAATCAAGGAAAAAATAATCTGATTCATGGTTGGACCCCCTGATCAGAGGGAACGACAAAGGATCTTTCCACCACAAAAACTTCATTTAAGCGATAAAAATCAGCCGCAGGCTTTACGTAGGCCATTTGGGTTAATCCGTAATCCCCGGTGACGACCTGAGTCACTTCACCAACAAGGAGACCTGGCGGAAAAACTCCCCCCAATCCCGAGGTGACCACCATCTGTCCCGGCTTAAGAGGCGATTCAATGGGGACCTTCCTCATGACCAGCAGGCCTTCTTCAAAAATATATCCCTCAATAATGCCGAATACTGACTGATCCCCCTGAACCACTACAGAAATTTGGCTTCCCCTCTCAACATCCGTTAACAGCTGAACAGAAGAGGAAAAATTGGCTACTCTTTGCACACTGCCAATTAATCCTTTGGGAGATAAGACAGCCATATCTTTTTTAATGCCGTTTTTAGATCCTTTATCAATGATAATGACATTGTTCCAACGATCAGGACTTCTAGCAATCACTTCCGCAACGAGCAATTTATAATCTGACATCGATTCCTTGGCGTCCAGCATTTCCCTAAGACGCTGATTCTCATCTTTTAATCGGTTGAGTTCAGCTGACACTTGGGCAAACTTTTCCAGGTTAGACTTCAGAACCTTATTTTCTTCATAAATGGAATACATATCTTTTACATTCTGAAATAAACCCGCTATGCTGCTAGCGGGTTTGTAAAATATCCTTTGAAAAATAGATGTTGTATCCAACAACATTTTTTCAGGTAAAGTCGTCTTCTCTCTCAGTCCCAAGGTGATCCCGACAAAAATAACGAGGGTGATCAAACTAAAGAGAAGAATGACTAACCTTTTGTTCATAAAAAAATTCATCGGCAAAACACCCTTTTATATGCGGAACTAAACCTCCATGACCCGAAGGGTCACAAATTGATATGAACATGTATTTTCATATCAAAGATTCACACGTCCGCTAGTCGAGTTCGTGCAGGAAGTAATCAAGATCCGCATTAAGTCTAATGAACGGCGCCCTCAAAAACATCTGGGTATTTCAAAGGTGCAGTCAGTTTGAGGGCGAATTCCCGTTCGTTAGATTTAATGCTTAAGTACGAACTCGAAGGCTGTCCTTAGTGAATTCTTTAGTTCCGTCTGATTCCCACAAAGTAAGTTTATCTTTTTCCACGGGGGGAGCTGACGCCTCCCTTTGATTTAAAAAGGTGAATATTCTCTAGTGCGCGACCGGTTCCTATGGCTACACAATCCAATGCACTTTCAGCAACCAATACCGGCATTCCTGTCTCGCGACTGAGCAACTTGTCCAAATTTCGAAGCAGGGCTCCTCCCCCTGTTAATACAATTCCCCTATCCATAATATCAGCCGCCAATTCAGGCGGACTTTTCTCCAAGGTGATTTTTACGGCATCAATGATACTGTTTACCGTATCCTTTAACGCTTCAGCAATTTCATTGGAACTGATGGTTAGTGTTTTAGGCAGACCAGTCACCAGATCCCGTCCGCGGACATCCATGGTCTCCTTTTTCTCAGGAGCAATAGCAGAACCAATTTCCATTTTTAAGGTCTCCGCAGTTCGTTCCCCAATCATTAAATTATACATCTTCTTAATGTACTGAATGATCGCTTCATCCATTTCGTCTCCTGCCACCCGAATGGATCGGCTGGTTACAATTCCCCCGAGGGAAATGATCGCCACTTCTGTTGTTCCCCCGCCAATATCCACAACCATGCTTCCCGTAGGTTCCCAAACTGGCAAATCAGCACCGATAGCTGCTGCAAAGGGTTCTTCAATGGTATAAGCTTCCCTTGCTCCCGCCTGCTTCGTGGCATCTTCCACCGCTCTTTTTTCCACAGCAGTAATACCAGAGGGAACACAAACCATAACATGGGGGCGTCTGGTAAAAATCCCCTTATTTTTCTGGGCCTGTCTGATAAAATATTTCATCATCGTTGCCGTTGTATCAAAATCAGCAATGACCCCATCCTTCATTGGCCTGACAGCCACTATGTTGCCAGGAGTTCTTCCAATCATATTTTTTGCCGCATTTCCTACGGCTTCAATGTTATTGGTGTCTGTGCGAATGGCAACCACAGAAGGTTCCCTGACCACAATACCTTTTCCTTTCACGTAAACCAACGTATTTGCTGTTCCCAAATCAATTCCCAAATCTCTCGTAAAGCTGCCAAACATCTTGTTGTATCTCCCTTCCATAAAGGACAAGCCTGATTTACACTCCTTTTATTATACCGAAAAAAATGAATCCTAGATATATCCTTTTTCTTTCAAACTAATAAAATTGCCATCCCCTATGACGATATGATCCAATAACTCGATCCCCATAATTTCCCCGGCTTCCTTTAACCGTTTGGTCACTTGAATATCTTCGCGACTGGGAGTGGGATCCCCACTCGGATGATTATGTAAACAAATGAGGGAGGCGCTGCTTCTTCGTATGGCTTCACGAAATACTTCCCGCGGATGAACGATAGAAGCATTTAAACTGCCGATAAAAACAATTTTTTTCCCTATCACCTGATTTTTCGTATTTAAAAACAAAACGACAAAATGTTCCTGTTGGGCAAAGCGAAGTTCATCCATCATATATTGTGCTGCATCGTGGGGTGAACGGATGGTATAACGAGACTCCGGCAAAGCTTTGGCCAAACGTTTTCCCAATTCAATTCCCGCCACCACTTGAACCGCCTTAGCAGGGCCAACCCCTTTCCATTGCGTTAAGTCGTGAAAGGACATCTCAGCCAGACCTCTTAACCCTTCCCTTTCTTCAAGGATTTGCTGTGCCAAGGAAATGGCAGACTGATTATTGGAACCCGTCCTAAGCAAGATAGCAATTAGCTCAGCATTGGATAAAGCTTCGGGGCCTTTTTCCATCAATCTTTCCCTTGGCCTCTCCTCAACCGGTACATCGCGGATCATCCAACCTTGATACAATCCGTTGTTCAATTGTTTCTCCTCCTTAGAGGACTTACCCATTCCTTCCCAATATTTCCGTGATGCCCATTACAAGATGCGGATTCCCAGTTTCTTAAGCTCTTCCCGAAGGAAGGCGAGGGGCAAGCCCACAACATTAAAATAGCATCCCTCAATCCAGTCAATCAGAGTGGCACCCATTCCCTGAATGGCATAAGAACCGGCTTTATCCATCGGTTCCCCAGTGGCAACATACCTTTTGATCTCTTCAGAACCAAGAGGAACCATATGAACCTTCGTGGATTGAAAGCCTTTCACTTCCTTTTGATTATCCATGTCTATTAAAGCAACTCCGCTATACACCACATGTATTCTTCCCTGGAGCCGAGTTAACATGGAAAAGGCATCCTCTTGATCCCTGGGTTTACCCAGTATCTCATTTTCCAACACCACAATGGTATCAGCTCCAATAATAATACCCTCCCTCTTCCATTGACTGACGGCCTTTGCCTTACGGAGGGCCAGTTCCATCACATTCTCTGATGGGGAAAGGAAATCGGAAATGGTTTCATCTGCATCACTGGCTTCCACCTCAAACTGAAGGCCCAAATTTCCAAGAAGTTCCTTTCTCCGCGGGGATGAAGATGCCAATATAATTTTTCGTAATGGTTCAGTCATTTGTAGTCACCTTAATATCCTTTAGTCAATATTATTAGAATGTACTTGCCAGGTTTTTCATACCATTTTTTTCAATACTATCCTAAGTGTAGCAAATGAGATCAGGAAGGACAAGATGTCATCTTTAACATTTTTTGCAGGTAAGGCTGTTTACTGATTTGGTAAAGTTTTTAACCATCGCTGATAATGAAGTATATAATTTAGCAAACCATCCTGTGCTTGCCATAAATAGGATGGAGAAGGCTGGGATTGATATCTTTGAAGGGCGGTAACCCCTTTGGTAACATCATTCATCATTTGAGAAAAAATCAACTGGCTTTCGCCGGATAGTACATTGTATATCTTTTTCCCTTCTTCAAGGTATAGACGGTGGTTTTCCTGGATGGATGCCCATTGGCTCGTCATTCCGCCGCCGGCAACCCCATTGGCACTGATCGAGGAAATCTGTTGAAAGAGAGTATCTCCTTTTTCCATGAAGGAAGCGAAACTATTTTGGTCTGAATTCTGAGAGAAAACAGGGGTGATCTGAGCAGGAAAGGTTATGTCCTTTACATAAATCTCCACCTGTTTTTCTTTGTAAAACTGACCCAAAGCAATGGCATCATCCCTGTTTTGGGTGACCCCCATATAAAACGCATAGGTGTTTTGGTCCTTTCCCGGAACAACGATACCTGCCCAACCCTTCCCGCGGTGGGTATCCAATACCATTTGGGCTCCGCTCTGGTCCGAAAATACGCCTCCCTGAATGACATAATAGGTTCTGGCAGGAATGATGATGTCATTCCCCTTGGGATTGTCGGCCAAATTGCTTTTTTCTCCGTCGGTATCTGCAGGATTAATCACAACATCATCTAAAGGTACCGCATTAGAAACGTCACTGCCTTCCGTCGGAGAAACATTGCCCATTTTTCCTTTCGAAGACAAGTTCGCCTTTTCTCCGCCAATGGAAAACATGGACAGGATCATAAAACCCAATACCAAACCAACCACAACCGCTCCAAGGATAGAGAAGACCAACTGCATAAAGGGAGAACCCATTAATTCCCCGGTTGACTGTTTCCAGGATATCTTCCTCTTA
Organism: Microaerobacter geothermalis; assembly: GCF_021608135.1. Taxonomy (NCBI): domain Bacteria; kingdom Bacillati; phylum Bacillota; class Bacilli; order Caryophanales; family Bacillaceae; genus Microaerobacter; species Microaerobacter geothermalis. The sequence continues at coordinate 333,257 of NZ_JAKIHL010000001.1, read as the reverse complement.
TTTTTCTTGTTTTTTTTCTTAAACGTTTTCCATTTATTTCTACTCCCCCATAATTTCCCCGCTTTTCTCACATCCCCCGAATAAAATGGAGAAGAGGGCTTATTCCAATTGGCAATATTTGTGTGAAATTCCTTTTTTCGAGGACTGTTCACGTCTATCATCTCTCCTTTGGACAATTCCCTTTACTATTTTTATATGAGAGATGAGAGATTGATAGAACAAAAATGAGGGGTTTTCCCCTCACCAATATGATGGAACCACATTTATAGGTTTACGATTTGGAATACGAATATTTAAAGATTTTGTTTCCAATCCATTATTAAAAGGCTCCACATAATAATAAATCTCAAACACATAATTAATTTCATACATATTGGGTTGTTTTGAAAAAGAGTATCTAATCTCGTTAAACTTTACCACCCGGGGCAGCTTCCATAATTCTTCCGTCACCTGTTGCATGATCTGGTAATCACCTACGATCGTCATGGAAAATATAATTTTTTTATAGGGAAGGTTATTTTCGTTATTATCGGAAGTCTGCTTATTTGATCCAATAGCATCCTGGTTTTTTACACCATTTGTCGATTGATTGATCACACCATTTCCCGCCTGAATTTTTACGTCATTTGATAATGAAGGGTTTGAGGGCAATTCCTCTTCAATTTTTATCCGTTCAAAATCCAAGTTCAAACGGTTAAATATTTGATAAATATCGTATAAATATCGGGACACTTCCCTCTCCACAGGGACCATCTCATTTAACCGGACCAATTGTTCCTTGGTAATCGGTTCGGGAACCTCTTTTTTTATGAGCACACCGTTGATCTGTTCCCACTCCTCAATTGCGGAAATTTCTTGTTCCAATCGGTCATTTTCCCTGATATTGGGCATCACATACCACCAAAATGCAATCCCGATAAATAGGATTCCAATGGTGAAAAAAACAAGAATTGTGTAAATCGATTTAAAAGAAAGCGGATTACGTGACAACATCATCATTCTCCTGAGGCATTTTTCTTACTAATGGATAACGTAAACTGGACAACTTTGCTCCCCTTAGGCTGAACAAACAACATAGGGAATGATTTCCTTTCGGAATCAACCAATAACTCTGCTTCTGGTTTTTCAATGAATTGAATATAAATATCCTCTACCAAAGCATTCTTCTTTAAGGTTTCACTAAATAAGACTACTTCATCCAGTGAATGGAAGGCAGCTTTTCCTTCAAGAACTTGATCTGTAACCTGAATGTCAATAATTTGGCTTTCATTTGGTAGAGCTTGTTTAACAGCTCCCAATATGATTCCCCAATTTATCCTGTTATTGTCTAAAGAGAGTACGGTTTCCTGATACCGTTTGATATCAGCCATCTGCTTTTCCATTTGCTCCACCTTTTGATTGTTTGAAATGATTTCTTCAATCTTTTGCTTCAGCTCTATTTTTGAGGTTAACTGCCTGGTTAATTCATCCTTTTGTTCAAGCTGAAAGACATAAAATTTGAAAAGAATGGCGGAAATAAGCAAAAGCAAAGCAAAAGCCAGAAAAAGCAAACGGTAAAAATTCCTTATGATAAAAGGTTCACGAGGTAGGAGGTTTATTTCCATCATCTGCTCACTTCCTTCATACCCAGACCAATAGGAACCGAAAAGACAGACATATCCTTGATGTCCATATCTGTCTGGTTTTCGATATATCCTGTCCAGTCCTCCACTTGAACGGGGACTTGCAATCTTGTGGATAAATACTCACCTAACAGCGAAATGTTGGGAGCTTCCCCGCAAAGAACAATCTCATCAAGGTTTTGGTCACGATTATTCAAGGTAAACAAATAAAAATTCATGACCCTTTCAATCTCATGTCCCAAATCCTGGGCATAAGACTTCAGGCCATCACTGTTTTCCAGATAGTGAATGGCGGAAAATGCATCGGTAATTGCCGGGGATTTGATGAGATAGTCCGATGAACTAAGTGAAATATTCCTTGTCAACCTTAAAATTCCTTGGTGATATATGCTGACATCCACCCCATGATGGCCTACATTCACAGACATAAATGTCGTTGGAAGTTCCTTTCTTATCCATTTCATTAATCTTAAGATGGCAAGTGAGTGAACATCTACGCAAATGGGTTTTAACCCTAGCAATTTGCTGAGTTGAACATATTGCCTTACCACACTCCCCGGAGCAATCACCAGTAATAATTCTTGTTCTGTTCCTTCTGAATTCTGATGAGGCAATGAAATATAGTCAAAAACAGGGTCACTAAAAGGAAGTTGAATGTTATTCTCCAATTCTAGTAAAATCACTTTCTCCAATTCCTTCTTAGGTAATTTTGGAAGTTTTAATGTTCTAAGCATAATTTGCTCGCTTTTTAGTGCAAGAACCGCCTTTTTCGATTTAAATTTTTCTCCTTTTATTAACGGCTTGATCATTTTTCTTAACCCGTCCATATCATGAATGTGACCATTTTGAATAAGTCCATTGGAAAGAGGAGAATAGACGGCTTTCCTCAATTGATACCCTTTTTTTTGATGAACCAGTTCTATTATTTTAACCATATCATCCTTAAATTCTAATCCTAAAAACGAAGGGAATTTATTAAAGAGTCCCATAATTCTCTCCCTGCTAAAAATAGTATCAATATTTCGCTTAGAACTCGACTCGCGAACGTGTAAATCTTTAGTCCGCTTCTATATCTACTAATAGTTAAGTGTAACATATGATAAATGAATGATTGCCAAGATTCATATTAAAATAGTGAATAAATATTGAAATAATAATCAAGAAGTGCTTCCCCCCACAAATAGGTAACTGCTGTTCCAATGGCAATAAAAGGGCCGAAGGGAATGGGTTCTTTTCGCTTGACGGTTCCGGTTAACAACAGCATAACTCCAATCATTCCGCCGATAAAAGAAGCGATGAAGAAGGATAGCAAAGCCATTTTCCAGCCCATAACCAATCCGATCATGGCCATCAATTTGATATCTCCTCCGCCCATTCCGCCCCGGGTTATCACTGCAATCAAAAAGAGCAACCCCCCGGCAATGAAAAACCCGAGAATATAGTCTATGTATGGTAAAGGGCGGATAAAGAATCTTAGAATTAGAAATAAAATCATCCCGGAATAGACCACTTTATTGGAAATGATCTGATATTTTAAATCACTAACGGTAATAACCGAAAGAATAGCCAAAAAGGGAAGGGCAATCCATAATTCCTTGTCAAATCCAAAGCGGTCAAATGCGAAAAAAAACAAAACCGCCGTCCATATTTCGCCAAGGGGATAAAGAACAGAGATCGGCCTGCGGCAATACCGGCATTTTCCCTTTAAAAAGATATAGCTGAACACGGGAAACAAATCCCAAGGTTTAAGTCGCTGATTACATGAAGGACAGTGAGACGGCGGGTAAACAATGGATTCCCCTTTTGGAATTCTCAGGGCCACCACGTTAAGAAACGACCCGATAAACAGGGAGAAGATGATGAATAATATTATCAGTATTTCCATAGTATGCTCCTTAAAAAGAAAGGCAACCAAGAGGTTGCCTTATTATTAGTTTACAGTATAAGTATATTGATTACCACTTCTTACAACTGTAATATTGGAATATGCTGTACCATCTACTTGACTTTCTGGAACCTCGTCAAGATAGCCATTAGTAACCAATGTGTTCATACTAATAACTAGCGTGTTGGCAGGATTATTATCCGCATCTTCATCAAAATTAGGATCATCATCAACAGCGTTAAATCCATCATTGTCCATTATTAATCTTTTTGCTGCATTTATTATAATCTCTTCTGTGGTAGCATCCGTATTCGCTTTTGCATCATCAAAACTATCAATAATATTTGGAGCTGCAATTGCTGCAATAATGCCTAGAATCACTACGACCGCCAGTAATTCAATTAAAGTTACCCCACGCTGATTCCTTAAAAAATTTACCTTTTTACGTAAAAAATTCATAAAATTCCCCCTTCCCTTAGTACTAAAGCACTCTATTAGTACTTTTGTCCTATTTTGGTTATGACACCTATATTATAAAGACTTTACCGAAACTTGTATACACCTTTCAAATAATTTTCATATAATATTAATCTTTTTGAACATCCTCTTATAAGTTGCTATACAGCGTAAAGGTGGGAAGCAATATAGCCAATACAATCATCCCGACAATCCCGGCCATCACCACAATGAGCAAAGGCTCCAGCAGTGACTTTAACCGATCAGCCATCGCATCCACTTCCGCCTCATAAAAATCCGCCACTTTTTCCAGGATGCTGTCTAATGTTCCGGTTTGTTCCCCTACTGCCATCATTTGCACCACCATGGGAGGAAATACCCAATTCTCTTTCAATGGTCCGGTTAGGGATTGCCCGCTTCGCAGATGTTCTTTCGATTTTTCAATGGTTCTGGTGATCACCTCATTTCCGACCACATTGGAAACAATGTTTAGAATTTGTAACATCGGCACGGCAGCGGCAAACAAGGAACTAAAGGTTCTTGAAAAACGGGCCATTGCTGTTTTTTGAAGTAATTTTCCAAAAATAGGCATCTTCAATTTTAAGTAATCCAACCGATACCTACCGCTATCGGTTTTCCCGTACCATTTGATGAGAAAGAAGATGAAGAAGGGAAATGCAAGATACAAATACCAATATCCAATGACGCTGTTGCTGATTCCCATCACGATCCGGGTTACCAGCGGCAACTGAATCCCCAGTCCTTCAAATGTACTCACAAACTGGGGAACCACCTTCCACATAAGGAATCCTGTAACCAATACTGCAATGATCGATACTGTAATGGGATAGGTTAAAGCCGATTTGATTTTTTCCCTTGTCCCATGCTCTTTCTCAAAAAAGGACGCCAGCTTTTCCAACACATCATCCAGGTTCCCACTGGCTTCCCCTGCCCGGACCATATTGATAAAAATGGAAGAAAAGACCTTAGGGTGTTCCATGCAAGCGGCAGACAGCTGAGTTCCTGTACGAATCTCCGCAAGCACACTTTCCAAGGTCTTTTTTAAAACCTTACTCTCCGTTTGTTCGCTTAGCACCTTTACGGCATCTACCACTCCGATTCCCGCGCGGATCAAGGTGGCAAATTGACGGCAAAACACGACAAAGTGCTGGGATTTTACCTTGTTCCCTCCTAGTTCTATCTCTTTTTTCCATACGGATTCTTTATAAGGAGCAATGGAAGAGACATACAATCCCTGTTCCCTCAACCGTTGGTATGCATCTTGAAGATTATTGGTTTCAATCATCCCCTTTTTTTTCTGTCCCGTTCGGGAAGTGGCTTTGTATTGAAAGACAGGCATCCCTTCACCTCCTATATGGTCAGAAGAAAATTAAAAATCACCAAAGTTGACAGAGTATTGCCTAGCCATTGATTCCGTAATATGTCCTGAACGAATTAACTGTTTTAGCGATTGCTCCATCGTAATCATTCCCTGCTGAATCCCTGTCTGCATAATGGATTTTATTTGATGCACCTTTTCTGAACGGATCAGATTGGCTACAGCTGGAGTATTGACCAGTACTTCAATGGCTGCCATTCTTCCGTTTCCGTCCGCCGTAGGAATCAACCGTTGGGACATTACTCCCAGTAAAACCGCAGCCAATTGAATACGAACCTGTTGTTGCTGGGCCGGAGGAAAGACATCAATGATTCTGTCTATGGTTTGAGGAGCATCAGAGGTATGTAAAGTGGCAAACACCAGATGTCCCGTTTCGGCGGCACTGATAGCAGTGGCGATGGTTTCCAGATCCCTCATCTCCCCGACCAAAATAACATCAGGGTCCTGTCTTAAGGCTGCACGCAAGCCATTGGCAAAGGATAACGTATCCTGCCCCACTTCCCTTTGGTCTATAATACAGCGCTGATGAAGATGCAAATATTCAATGGGATCTTCTAAGGTAATGATATGTTTATACATCGTACGATTGATATAGTCAATCATCGATGCCAATGTCGTAGATTTACCGCTGCCGGTTGGTCCGGTAACCAAAAATAATCCCTGAGGTTTTTCAGCAAAATCACGGGCAATTGGAGGTAGACCCAACTGCTCCATACTGGGAACCTTTGAGTTGATGGTCCGAATGGCTAAACTGACACAACCCCTTTGGCGGTATACATTAATTCTAAAACGGGAAACTTGAGGGATGCCATAGGAAAAATCTGCTTCACCCTTTTCCCGGAATCGCTCATCTTGTTCTTGTGTCATCAACTGTCTAGCTATTTCTGCCGTTTCATTTGGTTTTAGCTTCTCTCCAGGAAGTGGTTTTAATTGGCCATGAATTCTCAGAATAGGCGGTGAACCTACCGTAATGTGCAAATCTGAAGCCCCCTGCTCATGGGCAAGACGGAGTAACTGCTCAATTTCCAATTTCGATTCCTCCTCATTCAATGGTTACCCTTAATACTTCCTGAATGGTGGTTAATCCTTCAACCGCCTTCATCAAACCATCCTTGATCATTGGAACCATGCCGATGGACATGGCATAATTTCGGTACTCTGAATCTGACTTCCTTGTCATTACCATCTCTCTCATCTTTTCATCCAAGGATAACACCTCATGGATAGCCAATCTGCCCCTGTACCCGGTTTGGCTGCAACTCCCACATCCTTGACCACGATACAATTTGGAGGCAGATAATTGATATTGTTCCAGCAAATTTTGTTCTTCAAAAGAGGGTTGGTAGGAGTCCCTGCATTGGGGACAAATACGTCGCACCAAACGCTGAGCCACTACGCCCGCAATGGATGAAGAGACAAGAAAGGGTTCAATTCCCATATCGATTAAACGGTTTAACGTGCTGACCGCATCGTTGGTATGCAACGTACTTAATACTAAATGGCCCGTTAATGCGGCTCGAACAGAGATTTCCGCCGTTTCCAAATCCCGGATTTCTCCGACCATGACAATATTGGGGTCCTGACGGAGAATAGAACGAAGTCCCCTGGCAAAGGTAAGTCCCGTCGTTGTATTTACCTGCACCTGATTAATTCCCGGAAGTTGGTACTCAACCGGGTCCTCAACGGTTATAATATTTACCTGTTCCGAATTTAAATAGCTAAGGGCTGCATAAAGGGTGGTGGTTTTCCCGCTTCCGGTGGGGCCGGTAATCAGGATTATCCCATAAGCCGAAGAAATCATTTTTCTAAAAGAGGCCAAATTGTTTTGAGATAGTCCCAGCTTCTCTATATTGGTGATCGCATTGGCCATATCCAATATACGAAGTACTGTTTTTTCCCCATGTATTGTGGGAAGGGTAGAAATACGAATATCTACTTTTCGATAATCCACTTCCATCTCGAACCGGCCATCCTGGGGTAAACGGCGTTCGGCGATGTTCAAGTTGGATAATATTTTAAGCCTTGCTGTTATGACACCCAGCATATGGGCAGGCAAGTCCCTTTCCGTCCTTAATATTCCGTCTATCCGGTATCTTATTTTCACGCTGTTTTCCTGTGGATCAAAATGAATGTCGCTGGCACCCATATTTACCGCTTGGGAAATAATCTGATTCACCATCCTGACAATTGGAGCATTATCATTTGTCGCTTCTGTTTCCTCTATTTCTTTGGGAATCGTCTGCATGACTTCGTCTAAAGTTTCTTGCAAACTGTAATACCGATTAATAGCCCTATTTAACTCTTCCTTGGAAGCAATAACCGGTTCCACTTGAAAGCCCGTACTCATGCGGACATCATCAATGGCATAGTAGTCTAGGGGATCGGACATGGCAATAATTAATTTATTATTTTCTAGACGAAGCGGAAGTACCCGATGTTTTTTTGCTATTTTATCAGGAATCATATTGATGATCTTATCGTCTATCTTTTGGCGATGCAGTTGGACGTGGGGAATTCCCAGTTGAAATTCCAATACTTCTATGAGTTGCTGTTCAGTAATATATCCTCGATCTATTAAAAGATCCCCCAGCTTCATCCCGCTTCCCTTCTGTTCCTGAAGAGCCTGCTTCAACTGTTGATCCGTAATGATCCCCGATTCAACTAATATATCCCCAATTCTTCTTCTGGTCATGACTGACATCTCCCTTATTCGCTGAAGATCATTCCGCTAACTCTTAATTCATCATTGAATGTTCCAACCGATAATACTCAATTCGCTGGAACCCCCTGAACCTCCTGCTGCTGCAGCCTCTGCAAGATCTAAAACAATCGTCGACCTGTCATTTCCCGAAATTTCATTCATGGCTGCGATTCCCCACAGAGAAAAGTCAGAAATGTTTTGACTGAAAGATACGCTTTCTAATGAAACGGCTCGGCCTAATATCCTTATCTGCTCCAAATTCTTGTCAAAAGTAATTTCTTTCTTAGCCAGGATATCTCCATTAATGTTAATATCCACGGATTTTTGATTAAAATCAACTGAATTATTCAGACTGGCCACTGACCCATTAATGGTGAGCTGTTGAATATCCTGACCAAAATTCACTTTATTACCGGCAACCAAGGCTCCTTCAATCACAACGTTTTCTAATTTTTGGTTAAGATCGATTTCCCCTGACTGACTGATGAGATTTCCGTTAAATTGAAAATTTCCACCGTCCTGACCTATATTTATTTTTTTCTCCGCCACCACGTTCTTTCCTATGGTTAAGCCATCAATTTTTGAATGAATATCCACCATATCGGTTTCACTGATGAGATTTCCATTTATTGTAATGTCCGATGAATCCTGTCCTATATTTACTTTTTTATAAGCAATCACATCTTCTTCAATGAGCAAATCCTCAATTTTTTGGTTAAAATCAATCATGTCGTTCACACTGGCTATTTTCCCGTCGATATTGATTATTTTTGAATCCTGTCCAACACTGATCTTCTTCAATGCCATGACATCCCCAAGCACATTTAATTTCTCCAATTTTTGATTCATTACCATATCACCATTTCGGCTGACCAAAAAACCGTCAATTCTTAAGTCTTTAACCTCTTTGCCTATCTTAATATCCCCAGAACTAAGTACGTTTCCTTCTATCGTAATGGATGTTGACTTATCTTTAATTTCAAATGATCCAATTGAAGTGAGTGATCCTTGAATGGTTAATTGATCTTTTTCGTTGTTAAAATCTGTATTTATCTTTATAGATTCAGTGGCAATAATAGGATAAGGGATAGTCCAGGAACTCCCATAGTTATTTCCGGTATCAATTTCCACTGTTTTTGCCAGCAAAGTAAGAACCCCGTTATTATCGATAAATTTCTCCGGTTCTGCAACAGGGTCAGGCGTATTGTCCGGGGAAAGGGTGAGTTCCAGCGAACTGGATAATCCTTCCGGAAGCTGTGAACCGGCAGGCCAATCCTGTGAATAGACAATATCATCTCCTGTTGGGAGCTGAGAAACAAGAATGTTGAAATCATTCTCAAAATCAGCATAATATTCTAAAATTTGTTCTTCGGTAATAGGAACTCCATCATCATCTTTAAAGCTTTCCAGATCTGATATATTTTTTACATCTCCAAAAACCAGGGGATAAGAAAATATCCCCAGATTCGGTGGAAAGGGCGGGTTATAACTCAACGTTATAGTGATTTCCTCATCCTTTACCCGACCAGTAGAACGTATCTCTTTCACTCCAGTATCAATGGCTACTTCAATATCTCCCAATGAAAAGCCTAGCTCCTGTTCAGACACGGAATCGGCATAAGAGATAGCGTCAAGCAATGTTTGCATAGGATTAAAGGGATCATATTTTTCTTTAAAATAAGACAAAGTCATATTTATTCCTGCTTCCGCCAACTGCTGGGCTTGTTCACTTTGTTCCGTTTTCAAAGTATTACGATAGCCTTCATAGGTGGAGAGAAGTAAAGGTGTGGTAAACACAGTTAGCAAAGCCACTAGAAAGAGAACCAACACTAAGGCAGAACCTTCTTCTTTTTTTATGATTCCTGTCATCACATAATCCCCTCACCCTGTTTTTTGGTTCATATCTATTTTATCTGAAAATCTTCGATTTTGTATCCGAAAATAATCCTTGTTGCTCTTTTTCCTGAAATCCGCTAAGTTAGGGTTAGGATCGATTTCAGTATTAAGTGAGAGTCTATGTGGTAGTTAACCATCGGATAAAGGATATGAGCTGAACTAACGACAGCCTTTAATTTCGTCCTTAGCAGAGCGACTAAAGAACGGGAATTATCCCTCAAACTGACGCCATCGTTGAAATACCCAAGTGTTTTTGAGGGCACCGTTCTTTAGCCTCGAAGCCAACTTATATCACTTCTATGACGAATTCGATTAACGGGCGTGTAAATCTTTAGTCCCGCATCTATGGAGGGGAGGAGAGAGTAATATGAACAACGAAAAGGGAATCACGTTAATTGAAATCTTGGCAGCCATAACCATACTTGCCATTATTGTAATTCCTGTCTCCATGTTGTTTACTGGCTCCTATACCAATTCAAAAAAGGAAGAAGAGAAGACCCAGGCTGTGCAAATTGCCAGATGGGTCACTGAAGAGATAAAAGAAAATTATCCCACCTATTCCTTGGATGATATTCGTGCCCAATACCCCGAATTCACCATTGACCCCCCCGTGATTACTTCGTATGGAACAAAAAAAGGAGTGACCCTTTCGTCTCTCCGGATCGTTGAAGTTACCGTATATCCCACCAGGGACAGCCAAAATCTAGTGACTTTACGTTCAATCATAAGGGTGAATTGATTATGAATCATAAAATATACCAAAACCAATATGGCATAACCCTAGTCGAAGTCTTGGCAGCAGTTGCCCTTTTAACCCTTGTTTTTTCGGTAGTTTTCCTTGTTATGGATCAAGTGAGCAGTTCCTGGACTACCATAACTGAAAAGGAAAAGGTCCAAGAGGAATCCCGGATCATACTGGATCATCTAGTTAGGGCAACTAGAAATACTTCAAAAAGCAATTTTATGTCCAGCAATCCGAATGAACCTGGACCAAATCCCGGTTTTATTCAACTTATTTTTCCGTCTCAAAGCGGCGAAGGAAATAAACGGATATATTGGGACAACACTGCAGATAACGACGATCCTTTCCCTCAATATACTTTTGCCATAGATCCTGGGGATGGAAACTATTTGTCTATCTCTAAAAATGTTTCATTCTTTAGCTGGGAGTATATCCCTGACAGCATACAGAAAAAGGGGATAAAATATAATATTGAACTTACAACAAGTTCAGGAAATTATCAATTTTCTGCAGCTACTTTTTTTCAAGATTGGTGAACACTGAAACTGATTCTGTTTTAATTTCTTGTGCACCATTACTTCTCCATTATTTTCAAAGAGTCAACCAGTGAGTGTGCCACTTTCCAAATATCTCCTGCTCCCATCGTGATAACGATATCACCGGGCTGGACTTTTTCTTTTAGAAACTGTAATATTTCCTCTTTAGTGGGTATAAATAGAGCCCCTGAATGACTTTTTTCCCTAATCAACTCCACAAGGCGTTTTGCCGATACCCCTTCGATCTGTTTTTCTCCCGCGGGAGAATAAATATCGGCAATCACCACTTCATCAGCTTCACCGAAGGATTTACTAAAGTCATCCAACAGGAAATAAGTCCTCGTATATCGCTGGGGTTGAAAAACAGCAATGATCCTTCTCCCGGTGGATTTTGCCCCATTGATTGTTGCCTTAATCTCAGTAGGGTGATGGGCATAGTCGTCAATGACTAAAATATCATGGACAAGTCCAATATGTTGAAAGCGTCGTTTGGCCCCCCGAAAGCATCCAAGGATCTCTGAGATTTTTTCAAATGGCACTCCAACCTGCAAGGAAGCAATGATGGCAGCTAAAGCATTTAATACATTGTGGGTCCCCGGTATCGCCAATTTCACTTCTCCCAAATCCTGACCTTGATAGAGTACAGTGAAGGAAGACCTGCCATCACCCAACTGAAGATTGGACACGGTATAATCTCCCTGGGAAAGCCCATATGTAACAATCTTTGTATTCAATTTCATTTTTATTTCCTGAAGATTTGAATCCTCTTCGCACAATATGGCGATCCCATCCTCACGAATCTGCCCCAAGAACTGGTAATAAGCCTCTATTAAATGTTTAAAATCACCATTGTAATTTTCGAGATGATCTGCCTCAATATTGGTAACCACGGCAATATAGGGATAATATTTCAAAAAACTGGCGTCACTCTCATCGGCTTCGGCAACCACATAATCGCTTTTTCCGGCTTTTGCATTGCTGTTCAAATCAACTATTTCTCCGCCGATGACGTATGTGGGATCCACTCCTGCCTTCTCCAAAATCAAAGCAATCATAGAGCTGGTAGTGGTTTTGCCATGAGCCCCGGATACGGCTATTCCTTTTTTCTCATTTAACAGCCGGGCAAGCATATCGGAGCGATGAACCAAGGGAATGTTCTGCTTTATCGCTTCCCTAAGTTCCACGTTATCCTTTGGAATGTCGGTGGAATAGACAACAAAGTCGGCACCGGCAACATGTGACGAGTCGTGACCAATATAAACCGTCGCCCCACGTGCCTCCAGTTTATCCGTCAGTTCCTTTTTGGTTACATCGGAACCAGAAACTGGATAACCCATATCTAATAAAACTCGGGCGATGGCACTCATCCCATATCCGCCAATTCCAACAAAATGAACATGTTCCTTGGTCTTCACCTAGTCACCAATCCTTTCTTTGTTGTACTCCACCAGAAATTTCCTAACATCAGAAATAAAATATAATGAGCCGGTAATTACAATCATTTTTTTATGATTCCAATCATTCATCATGATTCTTAGGACCTTTTCCCATTGAGATTCAACAAAAACCGTTGCATCACCAATGATAGGCTTTATTTTTTCAGCCACTTCTTCCGGATTGGCTCCCCTTTCATGGAAAGGTCTGGTCAGGGTTAATGAAGAACAAATCGGTGTTAAACGGCGCACCATCTCTTCATAGTTTTTATCTTTCAACACTCCCAAAATAACATGTTTTTCCTTTTCAGGATACAATTGTATTAGAGCATCGACAAGAGAAGACATCCCTTCGGGATTGTGGGCTCCGTCTAAAATCACCAGCGGCTTTTCGCTAACTTTTTCAAAGCGTCCGGGCCAAAAGGCTTTGGCCATTCCTCTTTTTACATCCTCTTCCTCCAAAATGGCGGCATTGTACTGCCTTAAGATTTCAAGGGCCATCAGGGCAACTGCAGCATTCATCAATTGGTGTTTTCCTAACAGCTGTATTTCCACCCCAGAATATTCTTTAAAGGGACTCTGAAAAGAGAAACGTTGTCCAACTTTGGAGAAGTGTTCTTCTTTTATAAAAAAATGCTGATTGAACCGGTAGAGGGAAGCTTTTTTCAATTGACTCATCTCTTCAATGACGGAAAGAGCTTCTTTTTTTTCCTCTGCGGTTACTACGGGGACCCCGGACTTTATAATCCCGGCTTTCTCGCTGGCAATGCTTTTTAGGCTTTCACCTAGTATATTTATATGGTCATATCCAATGTTTGTGATGATGGATACCACAGGATGAACGATATTGGTTGAATCCAGCCTTCCGCCAAGGCCTGTTTCCCACACCACATAATCGGGAAAAGAAACCGTGGCAAAATAAAGAATCGCCATAGCGGTGATTACTTCAAATTCTGTGGGTGATCCCCACTCCGTTTTGGAAAGTTCTTCAGCTAAAGGTTTTACCTTTGAAGTGAGTTCCATTAAATCTTGGTCCGGAATATCCTTTAGATTATACTGAATGCGATTCTGAAATCGGATGATATAGGGAGAAGTAAAGGTTCCCACATCATAACCGGCTTCCCGTAAAGCATAGGAAAGAAAAGAAGCCACAGAACCCTTTCCATTGGTGCCGGCAATATGGATAAACTTTAGCCGTCGGTGAGGATTTCCCAGTTGTTCCATCATCCATTCCATTCTCTTTAATCCGGGTTTGATACCCAGGGTGAGCAGCTGATGTACCCACCCTATTGCGTCATTTACATGTTGAAAAGGTCCTTCATTCATCTTATTTCACCATACCTTTAATTATGAACCCAATCCTTTTAATTCTTCCAATCTAATCTTAACCTTTTCTCTTTTTTCCAGGTAGTCTTTTTCCTTCTTTCTTTCTTCCTCAACCACATGAGCAGGTGCCTTATCAATAAAGCCTTTATTGGAAAGCTTCTTTTGCACTCTGTCTACTTCATAATTTAAGGTTACTAGCTCCTTAGACAACCGTTCAATCTCCTTATCAATGTCAATTAAGCCAGCCAAAGGAAGGTAAATCTCCGCTCCGGTTACCACTGCAGACATCGTCTTTTCGGGAACTGAAAGTTCAGGGCCCATACGAAGAGTTTCTGTATTGCAAAAACGGCGGAGATAGGATTCCCCTTCCTTCAACAGGCGAAGATTTTCTTCATTTGTCCTAACCAGGAGCTCAATCTTTTTACTTAATGGAACATTAACTTCCGCCCGGATGTTTCGTACCGCCTTTATGATATCCATCAACAGACCCATTTCCTTGGCAGCTTCAGGATAATCAAACTGATCATTGGCCACCGGCCATTTGGAAGACATGATGCTTTCTCCCTGGTGTGGAATATGCTGCCAAATTTCCTCGGTAACAAAGGGCATGTAGGGGTGGAGAAGCTTTAATATTTGGTCCAATACATAGGTAAGAACTGATTTGGTCTTGAGCTTCCCTTTTTCATCATTTCCATATAATGTGATTTTGGCCATCTCAATATACCAATCACAAAAATCATCCCAGATAAAGTTGTACAAAATTCTGCCCACTTCACCGAATTCAAATTGATCCAAAAGTCTGGTTACATCTTTAATCGTTTCATTTAGACGATGGAGAATCCATTGATCAGGGGTGCTTAATGGACCGGAAAGGTTGATCTGATCAACGGTAAATCCTTCTAAATTCATCAAGGCAAAACGGGAGGCATTCCAAATTTTGTTGGCAAAGTTCCGGGCCGCTTCTACCCTTTCCCAACGGAAGCGCTGATCATTTCCCGGAGTGCTTCCGGTAGCCAGCATATACCTCATGGCATCAGCCCCATACTGGTCTATAACCTCCATTGGATCAACACCATTTCCCAAGGATTTGGACATCTTTCTTCCTTCGGCATCTCGAACCAAACCAGTAATTAACACATATTTGAACGGATTTTGGTTGGTAAATTCCAATGCGGTAAAAATCATACGGGCAACCCAGAAATAAATAATATCATATCCGGTAACCAAAACGTCAGTGGGATAAAAATGCTTGATGTCTTCAGTTTCATCCGGCCATCCAAGGGTGGAGAAGGGCCAGAGGGCTGAACTAAACCAGGTATCCAGCACATCCTCGTCCTGCTTCAATTGATGGCTTCCACAGGAACAAACCCTCACATCTTTTCGGGATACGATGGTTTCTCCGCAATCTTCACAGTACCATGCAGGTATCCGGTGACCCCACCACAACTGTCTGGAAATACACCAATCTCTCACATTTTCTATCCAATGGAGATAAATTTTCTTAAATCTCTCAGGAACGAACTGAACCGTATCCTCTTTCAACCCATCGGCAATCGCCTGCTCTGCCAATGGCTTCATCTTTACAAACCATTGGGTGGACAAATAAGGTTCGATTACGGCTCCACTTCGTTCACTATGGCCAACGGAATGGACATGCTCTTCAATTTTAAATAAAACTCCCTGTTCCTGAAGATCCTTTACAATGGCCTTTCTACATTCAAAGCGATCCATTCCTTTATATTTTCCGGCATTTTCATTCATATGACCCGTTTCATCCATCACTAACACTTGTTCCAATTGATGACGCTGTCCAATTTCGAAATCATTGGGATCATGGGCAGGGGTTATTTTTACGGCTCCGCTTCCAAATTCCTTATCCACATAGCTATCGGCAATAATTTCAATTTCACGGCCGACAATGGGGAGTATAACTGTTTTGCCAATCAGATGCTGATAACGTTCATCATCAGGATGTACCGCTACAGCGGTATCCCCTAGCATCGTTTCAGGACGGGTGGTGGCCACTTCAATATAACCATTGCCATCCTTTAACGGGTAGCGCAGATGATAAAGAGCGCCCTTCACTTCTTTATACTCCACTTCAATATCCGATAATGCGGTGCGGGTAACAGGATCCCAGTTAATAATGTATTTTCCCCGATAAATCAGCCCCTTCTCGTAGAGACGAACAAACACTTCTCTTACGGCTTTGGATAATCCTTCGTCAAGGGTGAAACGCTCTCTGGAATAATCAAGGGAAAGGCCCATTTTCGACCATTGTTCCCGAATCACATTGGCATAATGATGCTTCCATTCCCATACTTTTTCAACGAAGGTTTCCCGACCAAGATCATAGCGGGACAACCCTTCCTCCTTTAATTTCCCCTCCACCCTGGCTTGGGTCGCAATTCCTGCGTGGTCCATTCCTGGAAGCCATAATGCATCAAAACCCTGCATCCGCTTGTAACGAATCATGATATCTTGAAGGGTATTGTTGAGGGCATGACCAATATGAAGATTTCCGGTAACATTGGGCGGAGGAATTACAATGGTGAAAGGAGTCTTTTCAGGGTTTCTTTCCGCCCTAAACAGCCCCTTTTTCAGCCAATAGGCATACCATTTCCCCTCTGCCTGTTTCGGGTCATATGTTTTTGGAATATTTAATTCAGTGGTTTGTTCAGACATAATCTTTCCTCCTTCATCATTTGAGTTAACAGGTACGGAACTAAACATACATGACCCGCAGGGTCACAAATTGATATGAAAATGTTATTTTCATATCAAAGAAATTTACTAAGGACAGCCTTCGAGTTCGTACCCAGCGGAGTGGTTAAAGAACGGAACAAGCACTCAAACTGACTCCATCTTCAAAATCCCCAAATGTTTTTGAGGGCTCCGTTTTTTACCCATGAAGCGGACTTTAAACACCTCGTTGCCGAACTCGACTAGCGGACGTGTAAATTCTTTAGTTCCATCCTTATCGTTGAACCAAGATTTCTTGATGAACAAAAAAACTCCTTCCATCCAAAGGACGAAAGAAGCTGCTCGCGGTACCACCTTTGTTCCCATTTCATTTAGAAATAGGCCCTTCATCAGATAACGGCTTATCACCGTTTCACCCTACTACCTCTATAAGAGGATGTTCAAAGAGTGGAACAAAAATCCAAAGATTTGTGTTCAGAAGGGTTCGGATGAAAAACTTCCGGGGGACCGTATATGCCTACACCTGGAAAACCTCCCAGCCCAACAGTTTTCCTCTCTGAAGGTTCAACACACACTCAGCCCGATCATTGTTTCTTTAACTATTCTCTTTTCAACTATTTTATTAAATCCTTATATATATATATCATATCCATAAAGATAAGAAATGGTCAACATCAGATTGAATTACGTGATCACATAAGCGGTATATTTTCATTATAGACAGGATGTTGAAATATTATCCAGTTTCCCTTGAGAAAGAGTGATGACTTGATCCACTCCCTTTGCCAAGTGAAGCTGGTGAGTCACCATGACGATGGTGATCCCCTTTTGACGAAGCTGGTGGAAAAGCTGAACAATCTTCATTGAATTTTCTTCGTCAAGGGCTCCGGTTGGTTCATCAGCAAAAATAATTTCAGGTCTGTTCATTAATGCCCTGACCAGGGCAACCCTTCTGTTCTCTCCTCCGCTTAGCTGATGGGGCAAATATTCTGCCTTTTCAGCGATCCCAACCATGTCCAGCAATTCCTTAGCCCGTGCAATATCCTTTGCATGAAAAGAGTGTTGAAGCACTTTTGGCAAAATCACATTTTCCATGACGTTCAGTGTCGGAACAAGACTAGGGAATTGATAGACAAATCCACATCGTTCCCCTCTTATTTTTGTGCGTTCCCTTTCGTTCATATTTGAAACAGGGACAAGGTCAAAATAAATTTCCCCTTCAGAAGGAGTTTCTATCAGACCGGCAATGGCAAGGAGGGTGGATTTCCCGCTTCCGGATGATCCGACTACTGCGGTAAAGGTTCCCGGCGGGATATGAAGGTTGATATCAGACAGTGCTTGAACTTTTTCCCCTTTGCCCAATAAGTAGGATTTGGATATATGTTCAAAGGATATCACAGCTATTCCCCCTCCCGAATCAACTGATATGGCTCTTTTTTCATCATTTGATAAATGGGAAGCAAGGCGGCCAATAAGGAAACAAGCAGGATAATGGCAATGACAGCGAAACCTAAGGCCATACCGCTTAGCCAGTCAGGAAACCTCATCGGAAGTTGAATCAATTGGAGAATCAGGATTCGATTATCATACAAAATGGCTCCTGCCAAAAATGCTCCTGCAGCAGCACCTAATAATGAAGTCATCCCCGTTTCCAGCAGCAGCAATTGGAAGGTTGATTTTTTTGAGGCTCCCATTGCCCGCAGCATTCCAATCTCCTTTTTCCTTTCCCCTATAAGCGCCGTATACATGGTCATCACCTGAAAGATATTCATAATCAGAACAAGAAGAATCATCGAGTAACTTAGGAGTTTCATGGGAAACAATTGACGGCTTAATGTTTCCTTTAAAGCGGAACCCTTTACCGCTTCTGCGTCAGAATACTTCTGATTAATATTTAACTGGACAAAGTCAGCGGTCCCCGGTTTTGTTTTTACAAGAATAAGAGAAACGGCATCCTTGGGCATGGCAAGGGCAGGATGATGGTTTTCAGCCAATTTCTTTATCGCATCCATACGGACAAATATGGTTTTGTCTGTGGACATTCCGGTTGGAAATAATACGTTCTTAACTCGAAAAGGATTTCCAAATAAGGTCACCCATTCCTCCACATATGGATTGTCATAGTGATAGATGAAATTCTTACCTCCAGCCTCTGAGCCGATTACAATTTCATTCGGTTGCAGCTCCTTTTTATCGGCCAGCCAGGAAGAAAGGGTAAAATCCTTGTCAGGATCGAAAGCGACAACCGGAAAGTCTCCTTCTGTCCCGCAGCAAACGGTGGAAACCGTGCTTACATACAGCTGAGGAGCGGCAATCTCCACCGAATCAAAGCTTTCTATTTCCTTTACGATGTTTTCCGATAAATATTTATCAGATACAAATCCGGAAATCGCCAAATCTTCTAACTGACGCCCCATTCCCTTTGGTACAACAATAATATCGGCACCAAGTCGCGCAGAACTGGCTTCAAAGCTATTTTCCAGGGAAACGATAAAAAAATAAGCTGAAAATAACACCATCGAAGTGATCGCTGCGCTAACCGAAAGCAAACATGCCCTGACTTTTTTCCTGGTCAGGCTTCTCCACGCCATATGCCATAATCCAATCTTTAAAGGATTCTTCATTTATCAGTTCCCCCAATTAGAGGATGTATATAGACGGAATTAAAGATTTATACGGACAGCCTTCGAGTTCGTTCGTTAGCGTTGGGGCTAAAGAACGGGAATCAGCCCTCAAACTGACTCCGCCTTTGAAATACCCAGATGTTTTTGAGGGCTCCGTTCTTTAGCCTTGAAGCGGACCTGAGTTACTTCCTGACGAACTCGACAAGCAGACGTGTAAATCTTTAATTCCAGATCTATGGTATGATGACGGAAAGGAATAAGCCAGGAGTTGAATACTCCTGACTTATTCTTCTTTTCTCATAGGATTTCCTAATTCTTGGTTTTTAAGAATTCCACTACGGATTTCCTTTGATCTTCACTTACGGTTCCACCCAATGGAGGCATTCCTCCGCGTCCATTGGCTATAATATTTAGAACTTCATCTTCACCTAATTTATTAACAACACCTGTTAAGGCAGGACCTACACTACCTTCAAGATTTTGTCCATGACAGCCGGCACAGCTTTTTCCATATACACTGGCTCCCGCTTCGGCGGAAATGGCAACAGGCGCTGCCCCTCCTGTGGCCTGTTCCCTTTCATCCAAGCCATCAGCCAAAAGAGCATATCCAACGGCCCACACAGCCAATACAACATATACCACGATAAGAAACTTGGGAACCTTCCCGTGCCCCTGTTTCATTCCGTTTACTTCTTCCAGATGGTCTTCATGGTGTTTGTGATCTGACATGTTCATTCCCTCCCCCATATATGCGAATCATCCTATTCATCTTCCAACATCCGGTACTTGATGCCTTCCACATCATCAAATTGACCAGATTTTTTGCACCACCACAATACCAGAACCGATGAACCGACGAAAGAAAAGAAAACGACAAAAAACAATAATACGCTTAAATTCATGGCATCCTCCTATTGTGCCGGGCGTAAGCTCATTAAATAAGCCACGAGATTATTTAAATCTTCTTCACTTAAGTAATCATATGAAGGCATGATGGAGTCAGGAACCAAACTACGAGGATCAAGCAGATGTTCTTTCTGCCATTGTTCATTCCAACGGACTCCCACCCACATCAGATCGGGACCCGTACGATTAGATCCCCATAAGTGGGGCTTATCATACACATAGTCACCAGGCTGACTGACCGGACCCAAATTTTGATTTAAGTCTGCCTTCACAGGACGAACCACCTGGGTATGACAGGTATTACATCCCTCACGAATATATACTTGACGACCAAGGGCCTCCGGTGAACCGGGCTCATAATTTCTTAATTCCGCATTGGCCGTAGGCGTAATCATTTCATCATCTAAAAACGGTAATATAATGGTGGCAAATACCCCCACCATGAATAGAAAAACGGATGCAAAGACGATGCTCCATGTATTTTTTTCAAACAAGACCGTTCCCTCCCCTATAGGTTTTATGAAGTAACTTATGCAATTAAGCAGCCATCGATTTCTTTGTTTCCAAACGTGCACCTGTTGTTACAGTTTTGAAGATATTGTACGCAAAGAAAAACTGTGCAAGGATCATCATTGTACCTCCAACAGCACGAGCTACAAGAAGCGGTTTAATGACCACAAGGGATTCAGTAAATGGATCTCCGTTAATCCATGAGAACCCTTGAATTATTCCTGCAATCCACAGGCTGAAGGCAAAGATAATGAAACCCAGCAGTGAGAACCAATAGTGCCAATTTTGCAGTGACTTACTATACAACTGACGCCCTGTAATTCTTGGAATCGCATAGTAGATGGCAGCAAAGCTGACGAAAGAAAACGCCGCAAAGGGTGCCATATGGGCGTGTCCTACTACCCACTGGGTATACTTTACAACCGCACTGACGGTCATTAAGGATTGGAAAGGTCCCTGTAAACATGCGAGCAAATAAAAGATTGAACCGGTGATGATAAACTTTAAGCCGACATCTTCGGATACTTTATGCCAGGCTCCCTTCATCGTTCCAACAACGTTGGCCAAAACCGTCCAAACCGGAATAATCAATAAGATCGATGGGATGATCCCAGCCTTCATCAACCAAACCGGAATCGGTGCATTCACCAAGTGGTGCGGCCCATTCCAAACATAAAAAGTAGCAATGGTCCAGAAACCAATCAGAGAAAGCTTATGGCTGTATAATGGTTTTCCGGTAAGTTTGGGAAGTAGATAATAAATTTGTCCAATACCAACGGTTGTAAACCATAATCCAATGGCATTATGGCCATAGAACCAGTTCATATTGGCTTGAGGAGCTCCGCCGATCAGTTGGGAAGGAACGTTGCCGACAACATAAACCAACGGAAGCCAAAGGAGTGAACCTACGAAATACCAAATACTAACGTATAATTGCTTTTCTTCCCGCTTGGCGATGGTCATAAAAACGTTAATGGCAACCATCGCCACTCCAACAGCTACGTAAATATCCAAGGGTAAGATCAGTTCTGCATACTCAACACCTGTGGTGATTCCACTAGCAAGAGTAATCACTGCAAGAATAATCAGGATGTTCCATAAAAAACATGTAATGTTCCCCATTCTTTCACTCCATAAAGGGGTACGGAGCAATTTGGGAATCATGTAAAATAATGCGGCAATATAGGTCATGGACAACCAAGCAAAAAGCACCCCATTGGTATGAATCGGACGAATACGACCATATGAAAGCCAAGGAACTCCACCCAAAAAGTTCGGATTAATCTGCTTAATAGCAACGACCAATCCAGCTAACATTGAAATAATGAGCCAAAAAATAGATGAGTACCAAAAATTCTTGGCAGCACTGTTTTCAGCTTTGCTGAACATGAAATACATACCTCCCCCATAAACTTGTAAATGTTTTGACAAAAGTCAATCATTTAAAATCTGTCCCTTTTTATCCCCCTTTCTGTTTTGTAACAGGTTTCAAGATAAAGATAGTCTCTTTTGGAAGTTACCAAAATAAACTAGTCACTATAACATTAGAATACTTCCAAAATATTGGGTGGTCAATGAAGAAATTGTGAACATCATGTGACATTTGTCACCGTTTTTTGCCAGCACCTGTTTTATTACAGTACTTCAATCAATGAATTTACGAATCCTTCAACTTTATAAATTTTTTACATAAAATTCACAAAACTACTTCACAAATTTGTCAATTTTTAACCAAAATTAAGGTTTCATCATAGGCTATAAATAGATGGGATTAAAACAGATATGAAGTTGAAAATACCGTTAAGGTAGGTGAATATTCTTGAGATCACCTTATCGATTTGATCAATGGTTTGAAAAAATGAAACTGGGAATGAAACAACTGCTGCTTCCCCTAATTATTTTCCAATTTATTCGCACAATTCTTCTTCCTACCACTTTTGATGTCATTGTTCTAGGCATTTTATTCCTTCTGTTTTTGACCCTTATCTATGGGTGGATATAAAACAAAAAACCGTTAGTCAGTTAACGGTTCCAAATCTCCCATGGTATATAATTTACCTGTAAGAAAAGTATCAGACTGATAAATGGAATGGATCTCTCTTTCCAGTTTGGTAACGGATTTGATTTCGCTCCATTGACAATTTTTCATATAATACCGGTCAATCAGGCTTATTACCGGTTCCGGGAAGAGTAAAAGAAGATATAAAAGGATCCACTCCTCTTTTTCAAGGGGATGATAATCCTGATAAATCTCCTGCCAACTCTCTCCTATTTCAAATTTCCAATCATAAGCGGACAGGTGATGCCGGTAAAAACTCTTCATATCTCGAATGGGAGAATCCATCCGGCAGTGATGGAGATCAATCCATACCCATTTCCCCTCTGATGTATAAATCATGTTGTTCTGATGAATATGTCCATGGGTAAAACACTTCTTCAGTTTAACTTTTCTTCCTTTGGACCAGTTGAGTA
Source organism: Microaerobacter geothermalis (assembly GCF_021608135.1). Classification (NCBI taxonomy): domain Bacteria; kingdom Bacillati; phylum Bacillota; class Bacilli; order Caryophanales; family Bacillaceae; genus Microaerobacter; species Microaerobacter geothermalis. Next base: position 310,046 of record NZ_JAKIHL010000001.1, on the reverse strand, counting down.
GAATACGATGGGCCTTCTTACCGATTTCCCAAAGGGAAGTAAAATTGGTGGCAAAAACGACATCAAAAGGAGAAGGATACTCCCTGGAACGAGCCACTTGATAGCAGTACTTCATTCTCTTCATTTTCGATTTCCAACGAAAGGCAATTCCCTTCAACCATTCTTCATCCATATAAACACTTTCTTCTGATCCAGTTAAATGATGCATGGTTGCCATTAATCCAACCACTTCTTCTTCCCATTGTTCCTCTAAGATTTCATGTTTTCCTGAAACCCAGGGGGATAGATAATAACATCCTTCATTCCCTGGAACAACCACATCTCCAAACTTATTGGGAATGATTGGACAAAGATGAGTAAAGCCCCTATTGTGCAAATATTGAACGGTGTGAAAGATCCCTTCAATGAAATGCCCCGGCATTTGGGTAAATTTGAGGGCAAACTCTCCCCAATCGGTTGTAATTCTGAAAACATTTCTATGGGGTGCCACTCTGATTGGATATAAATCATACTCCCTGAATACATATTCCTCAATGGATCGTTGTTTCATTTTCATGGTCCATCACATCCCCTCTTCCCATACGGCAAACACTTTTTTGGCTAATTCTTCCCTTTTTTTCTGTTGATGGACCAGTTGTTCCGGAAACCATTTCTTTTCATGAAAACCACCTTTTATTTCCCAATTCATCAGTTCGGTGGGAAAAATTAGATACCCGATCAACGAATAGATTTCCTTGGATGATAAAGACCTTATGCTTCCATAACCCTTTAAGAACGAAGTGACGGGATCAAAATTTTCCAAATTCAGATCTCTTAAAAATGTTAATAAACGGGATAAGCCAGCAGGTGCCCATTCCCATATTTCTTTTAAACCGGTCTTTAGATACCAATAGTCCCCCATTTTTATGATCTGATTGGGATGAAACGGATGAATCCCATTCCATGAAGAATCTCCCTTTTTCATATACTCAACAGCCGTATCTACTCTGTCCAGAAGAGGTTCCCAACCGCAGGTTTGCTTTCTCCAATTCTCGTAAAAATGATTTCTTGCTAAGAAAGGCTGGTTTGTATATTGAAATCGTTTTACCAGCTCCATGGCCAAATGAATACGTGCGGTAATTTCACCTAGAAAGAAGCACGTTTGTTCATCTTTAATCTGAAAAGACTCACCCTCCAACCCATCTGTAACCACGATCTTTTTCCCATGTAATTGAGCATAAGGTTCTCCATCCTTTGTACGGATAAATCTTTCCAGTGTGCGAAATCCCTGCCTCGTCATTTGTTCCCTCCATTGATGGGACCACATGATTTTCTCGAGATCATCAAATACCCTCATCATTTTTGTTCCTTTGTCCGTTTGCAACATCCATTCATCTTTATCTATCGGGATGATTTGATGACAGTGAATTTGGTATTTTTTAAAAATGGGAGTGAACTTTATTTTTTCTGTTTCTCCCACATCGATTCCCCCTAATCTTCGTGAATGGGAATATACAAAACCTGACCTTCTTCCCATTGATCTGATTTTAATCCGTTAGCCAGCATAATCTCTTCAACAGTCAATTGATAACGGCTTGCAATAGAGTTTAAACTTTCATGTTTTTGCGGAATGCATAATTTCAACCGATAGAATTTCTCTCCATTTTGTCCCATAAGGGACATCAAGTATTTTGCGTCAGTTTTTGAAGATTCTCCTTCGGATGATCTTTCACCCACCATTGATGAGCTTTCTGCTTCCATAGTACCAATATGCTTTTGAACAGGTTCTTCCCTAGGAAGGGATTCTTCAGAAAGAGATTCTAATCTTGAAAGATTAGATGATTCCCCTGACGGGGTTTTTATTTTTCTGGAAAAGAAAGAAGATAACTTGATCGGACCTTCACTGGGCCCCTTCTTCTTGCCGATAATGGCTACTTTTACGTCTTTATCTTCCTCTGTCTTACTTTCTTCATCGGTTTGCTCATCTCTAATTTCTTCAATCTGTTCTCCTTCGACTGGTTCTCCTACAACTTCTCTTTCTGGTTCTTCCTCCCTTTCCTCTTCAACTTCTTCACTCTCTTCTTTCCCTTCTTCTTCAGCTTCCTTAGTTTCTTCCCTTTCTTCCTCAGTTTCATCCCTTTTCTCTTTGGCTTCTTTTCTTTCTTCCTCAGTTTCTTCTCCTTCATCTTTCCCCTGTTCTTCTGTCATTTCTGATGTTGTCTCCCGTTCTGTTTCCTTTTCCGACTCAGCCGAATCGGAAAATTGATCCTCATGCTCTTCCCCGGCAACATAGACAAAATGGAAGGGCTCTTGGTAAGATGCGGCCTTTGCTTCTTCTTGATGTTCGATCTCACTATGAATGCCGGAAATGAGAAACTCAGCGGTTACATCCAATTGATGGGATCCCTTTATCTCGTAATCAAAATTATCCACATACACCATCACATCATCTAAGTCCTGTACCCGTTTGCGGGGAACAGTAACTTCAACGGGTATCTTTTGTTCAAGGATCTCCTTATTTTTTAATGTTGAAAAAGCCCCTTCCTCTACGACAAGGGGGTCAAAGTTAAATGGATCCCTTTCATCCTTCCCCTTGATTTTTTTCCCACGGTAGGTCCCGCTTAATACCAAATTCCCTTTGATGGATATGGCGTCTTCCTGTTCAACCACATCAACATCCGGATACAATTCGATATCCACAATCTGACTGATTCCCGGTTTTTCCTTCATTAGACGTACCGTTTCCTTAATATCGAAACTCAGCACCTGCTGTCTATTTTCAGACACGTGATATCCTCCTCCTTTTCTCATACCGTTTCTCCTACAATATATTGAAGTGTCCCATCATTTATACCTTATCTGGAAAATTGGGTCGGCCAATCCGCATAAATTTATCCGATTTCAAGAATAAAGAAAAAGCTTCCACAGTTTTTTCCGTGGAAGCTTTCTTACGTCAGTTACAATTTGGCTACCATTTTCAAATCAAATTTACTTTCCCACTCATCAATCTCCGGAGTGAAGTAGGAGAGCCGTTCCTTTTTGTATTGTTTACTAGAGTATAAAACCAGACGGTCCCGATATCCTATCTCATTTTCAATCTCCTTTAAGGCATCCTCACATTCCTCTTTGTTCCTACCATGGACCATGGTGAAAATATTATATGGCCAATCTTCATAGGTAGGTCTTAAATAGCAATGGGTTACTGCCTTAAAGGAAGCCATCAGACAACCTATTTCTTCAGCCTTATCTGCCGGGATGTTCCAAACTCCCATGCCGTTGGCCAGAAAACCTGCTTCCCGATGGTAGAGAACTGCAGCAAACCGGCGGATGATTCCAGCTTCCTTAAACCGACGGGCCGTTTGCAGAAATTCTTCCTCGGTCACTCCCGCAGCCTCTGCTCTCTCTGAAAAGGGACGTGATTCTATACTTAAATCCTTTTGAAGCTCCCGAATCATTCCTTTTTCAGCTTCGGTAAAATCACAAGTCCTCTGTTTCCTGCTTACTTCCGTATAGGCAGGAGCTTCTTTTCCTTTTGTCACCTTTCCGCTCATATCGAAAAAGACCCCGATCTTAAATAGTTTAAGGGTGGGCAGACAACGAATTGATTTTACCCCTGGGGCCAATTCTCTCAATAACTGGACGGTCCTCTCTAGACCCAAGCGGCTGTGGGCGGGAACGGCAATGGTAAACCATAAATTAAAATCATGATTACGAACATAATTATGGGTGACTCCCGGATGCTGATTGATAACCTCCGCCGCCTGGTCCAAAAGTTCCGGATCCACCTTTGCCGCAACCAGACTGGACTGATATCCCAATGATTTTGTATCAAATATGGCGGATATCTGGCGAATGATCTTCCCCTTCATCCCTTTAATTCGTTCCATTACCTCTTCTTCAGTCATATTCAATTCTTCGGCAATCGCTTGATAAGGTCGTTCCACCAACGGAATCCCTTTCTGCAGGCGATTTAATAATTTTCCATTTATCATATCCAAAGTTTCTGACACCATGATTCTTCCCTGCCTTTATCAATTGTTTTTTTACTGGCAGACCACTTGAAACAACTCCGTTTTGTTTCCGGAGAAGGGGGCCCCTTCTTTCTTATGGATTCTGGCATGATCCTGACTATTGAGCCAATTCTTATAATCCTCTTCCGTTTCCCATTCAGTCATAAGAATATATTCCAATCCATTTTCATTCTGTGTTTTTTTTAATAGTTTAAAAGATATAAATCCTTTAACCTGATCCACCAATCTTGACCGGTTTATAAATTTTTCCTCAAGAAATTGTTCCTGTTCCGGCGGAATGGAAAGGCGAAAAAGTGTGATTACCATTTACTTTACACCACCATTTCGTGGGAACTTTCTAATCCGATTTCTTCATCCGTCAGATAGCATCGGGGATCCGGAGCCCATAAATCGCCAAAAAATGCATCTGCCCTTGCCCTGGAGTTCCCTCCGCAAACTGAAAGCCATTTGCATTGCCGGCATTTTCCTTTTATATGCTCTTCAGGGTAGCTTAATTGTCCGAACAATTCTGATGTGGTTAATATTTCCGTCAGTGTCTTTTCTTTTATATTTCCAAAAGTATATTGAGAGAGAAACATGCTTGGATGAACATTTCCCATATGATCGACGCTGACCAACTTCGGCCCTCCGTCACCCATTTTTACAATTCTTCCCGCATCCTTTGCAAACAGCAGCCGGTATGCCTCCGGAGCCCAATCAGGGTTTTCTTTTTCTATTTTTGAATAGATATATGGAGCATCACAGTAGTTTCCTGCCGTAAGTACCTGAAAGTCAGGTTTCTTCACGGACAACTCCTTGGTCTTTTCATAGATAAAATCCACAGCTTTTCTTGTTTCTTCAAAGGGGATGTCCTCATTGGAAATATCTCTGCCCCTTCCGGAATAGATGAGATGAAAAATATTTATGCGGTCTACTCCTTCTTCCAAAGCCAGATCAAACATTTTGGGAAGATCCTTAATGGTATGCTTCGTCATTGTGTAGCGAAGACCTACGGAAACACCTTCTGAGATCAGATTTCTTACACCCTGCAGAGCCTGTTCAAATGCCCCATTCCCTCCCCTGAAAAAGTTATTCGTTTCACCAATTCCGTCCAAACTGATCCCCACATATTTAAAACCTGCCTCCTTCACTTCCCTTGCCTTTTTCCTGGTAAACAGTGTGCCGTTGGAACTGATAACCGGACGTATTCCTTTAGACGCAGCAAATTCTCCCAGCATAAGAAGGTCATTTCTTAAGAGGGGTTCACCCCCTGAAAAAACAATGACAGGAACCCCCATTTCTGCGAGATGAGAAATAAACTCCTTGGCCTGCTCATGGGTTAATTCTCCCGGGAGAGGTTCTCTTACAGCTCCATAATAACAATGTTTACAGGCCAAATTGCATTGGCCGGTGGTATTCCACTCAACTAGAGGAACCAGGTCAGGTTTCCCATCCTGATGTACTTTTCTTGCCCTGCGATTCTCATCTGCTTCGTACCTCAGCTTTTTGGGGCGGTTGTCTATTCCCGCCACCAGCCTCGTCATATCAATCACAAGAGATACCCCCTGTAGCTAAAAAAGTTGCCCGATGGTTTTATCCCTACATTTTTTATGGTTTTTCTCACATAAACCCCGTCCGGATTCCCGTCATATAAAGGCCTGATGTCTAATACGCTGATCGTTCCTTCCCCCATGCTGTCCACGAAACATTTACTGCCGTCATGGGTGATTTGCGGATGCATCGGCATCTCTCCAACGGCTACCCGGCGGACCACCTCATAAGTTTCCGTATCGACGATAGAAACACAGTTTCCTTTGTATGCATCAAAAATGACATATTGTCCATCTTTAGTAACATCTACAAATCCTTGAGGAGTTCCAAGATCAATTGTGCGAATGAGGGAGGCTTTTTGAATATCAATCACGGACGCAATATTTTCCTTACGTGAGGGAACAAAACACTTGATAGACCCATCCCGAATGACAAACTTACCACCATGGGGATTATAACCGGTTGGTACATTGGCTATTTGTCGATTGTTCAATACATCAATAAAAGTGACAAATTTTTCATCAGCATGATTTACCTGCAGCATCTGCAGTTCTTTGCAGAAAACCATATCATGGGGATGTTTTCCAACGGGAATTTCCTGCTTGATTTCAAAGGGAGGGTAACCGCTTATCTGGACAACCTTATTTTGGTCAGAAACGGCCACCCACAGGTCATTTTTCGAGTCAACCACTAGTCCGCCGCATTTGCCTAAGGGAATCTTAGCCTTCAGGAGAAGTTCCGGCTTTTCTCCCCACTGTGTATCAAATACCATAATCCCAGGCAGATTTTCTCCAGGGATTTCACCATAGCTGCCAATAAACAGATACCGGCCATCCCTGCTTAAATTAACACCAACGCTTCCTTTGGCTATTCCCTTTTCCACATATTCAGTTTCAAGGGTCTGTAAGTTGACCACTTCAATGGTGGACCGGACAATAAATGATAAATAGGTCCATTTTCCGTTAGGATGAAACGTTGCCTTGTGGGGATATTCACCTTCACCCACATGTTTGATGAATTCTTCCGTTTCAACGTCAATTACCGCGAATCCTGTGTCCCCAGCATTTTTGACAAACATGAGTGATCCAGCCAATCCATTTTTTTGCAAAACCTCTATTGACATGTTACCCCTCCTCTTCCCGATTTTTTGTTCCATCTTTCGGATGTGTAGAAATTGTGAAGAACCTTCTAGTTGGATGCTACCATCATCCCATTTCGACCAATGTGATTTATGTCACAGAAATATCAGAATAACGGTACAAAAAAAATCTTGTCACAAAAATGACAAGATTTCCTTTAACAACTGTTTACCGTTTCCTCAATCCATTTGCTGATTAACGGGTGAGGAAGCAAAGTCTCTCCACTGTATACACAGGAATAAGATTTTAGCTTGGCAGGAATTACATGCTTCGTAAAATAACCGATGCTTAAGAAAACGGGAACAACAATCATCCGGTCTCCTTTTATTTTTTCAAGACGGGCCAAAAGGTTATCTGGCCGAAGGGTAGCATATGACACCTGTAAAAAATTAATCCTTTTCTGTACACGATGTGACAATCGGTACAGCATTTTCTCCCATAGTTCATAAAAACCGGGAATCTCGCTACCATGAGCCACCAGGAGTAGCGATTCCTTGGAAGGATCGTTTGATAGTTTATGAATTCGGTCACATATAATATCGGTCATGTAAGGATGGCTATCAAAGGCTGGGCCCCAAATAATTTCTGCCTGAGAAGAAATTTTCTCTATATCTGTCGGGACTGCAGAATGAGAAATGATACCTAGGGCATATTTGATCTCCTCAAGGTGGGTGCTGCCTAAACAAACAAACAAAGGAATAACCAAGATTTGTTTTACACCCTGTTTTTCCAACTCAGCCACACCATCAGCGATACTTTTGTTCGGTACCCACTCCAAAAAGGCAACCGCTCTCGGCAATGGCAGTTTTGCTTGAGCCACCGCTTCTTCAATATATCGATTCCATTGGCCATTGGATGAACCGTGGGAAATGACAAGTACTCCGGTCTTATCCACAAGAACTCTCCTCGTTTCAAATCTTATTGTCCTAAATTTTTGCCGTTAGACTTTCAATTCGGAAAGGAGCCCTCTGAAGAAGTTCACCAATGGACTGTTTATCCAGAGATTCTTCCGAAATGGTCAGATCTGCCTTACAACCGTAACCTTCTAAAACAGACTCGGTACTTGTACCCAAGCATACAACCGCAATGTCTTGAAACAATGAATCAAAATGGTGCTCCCCAAACGCTTGAAAGAAAGTGGTTACTGATGAAGGATCGGTAAAAACAACCATATGAAGGGCCTTATCTTCACTCAGCTGTTTAATCTTGTCGATCTCTTCATCACTGATCACTCTTCTATACAATGAGAGTGAAACTGAAAATTTAATATGGCGGGAACCGGCCTTAGATAGATCATTCATATTCTTTGAACCAAGATATAAAACCTCATCCTCCGGCATCACCCGGTCCAACCAATCCGAGAAAGCAAAAGGGATAAATCCCCTGTCAGATAAAGCTGCTATGCATCGGCCATCTAATCCGACGAATCCGGCGGAAATAGAACGAATATCCAAGGATAATTTTTTAAAATGTCGGAAGAAATAGGACATGGTGATAACATCGGAAAAAACAATCCACCGAAAACGACCAATCTGCATTAGTATGTCACGAATCTGGTTTTCTTCCTCTTCGGAAACGGAGACAACTTCTTGGAAATTTACAACCTCTCCACCAAGTTCTTCAATTACATCTTCAATATTTTGATCCAAATCACCCGCATTCCTGATTCCACGGGGAAGAAGAACGGTTTTTCCAAAAAACGGCTTAGTTTCAAACCATGCCAATTTATTACGCAATCGGACATTCTCTCCAACAAGGATTATGGCTGGTGCCTTAAACTGGGCCTTTTCCACTCTTTCCACGATATTTCCCAAATTGCCAATTAAGGTTTCCTGCTTGCTGAAAGTGCCCCAACGCACCAGAGCAACCGGTGTCTCCGAAGATCGCCCGTATCTTAATAGCTGCTGTTGAATAAAAGGAAGATTAGTCACACCCATATAAAATACCAAGGTCTCAATACCTTTAGCTAAATATTCCCAGTTGATATCTGGTGCCTTACCCGTTTTGGTATGACCGGTTATAAAAGCAACTGTTGTATTCATATCCCGGTGAGTCACCGGTATCCCCGCATATGCAGAAGCAGCAATACCTGAAGTAACTCCCGGTACAATCTCAAAAGTAATTCCATGGCTCAGGCAAAACTCCGCCTCTTCACCAACCCGGCCAAATACGCTGGGATCCCCTCCCTTTAAACGGACCACCAGTTTCCCCTGTTTTGCATGATGCACCAAAATACGATTAATTTCATCTTGAGGAATGTCATGCTTGTCCGGCAATTTACCACAATAGATTTGTTCCGCATCCTCCCTTATATATTTCAGGAGCCTCGAATTTACCAAGCGGTCGAACACAACCACGTCCGCTCTGGATAAAATCTCCTTTCCCCGAATGGTAATTAATTTAGGGTCACCGGGACCGGCACCCACAAAATATACTTTTCCTCCTCCGCCATCCATACGCTTGTCCTCCCTTTCATCTGCATCTTAACACTGTCAACTCTTTACCGTCAATTTACAGATCAATGAACATTTTACATCAATCCACAATAATGACAGTATGATATAATGATATAAAATATAACGGGCTTTATTTCATCCGGTACATGGAAGTGAGTTTATGGATATCCAAACACCTATCATGATCAACCTAAAAGACAGGCCTTGTGTGGTTGTCGGTGGAGGAAGAGTAGCAGAAAGAAAGGTTATGACTCTTCTAGATTCGGAGGCAAAAATTACCGTCATCAGCCCGACTCTTTCTGCTGGTCTTGTGTTATTGTCCAACCGTTTTTCTTATTACAAACGCACCTATCTTCCCGGCGATGTAGAGGGAGCTTTTTTAGTCGTTGCCGCTACCGATAACAGGGAAATCAATCAACAAATATATGAAGAAGCTAAAACATCAGTACCATTGCTTAATATTGTCGATCAACCGGAACTCTGTACTTTTTTCTTTCCCGCAGTCATGAAACAGGGTCCTTTACAAGTTGCCGTTTCTACCGGCGGTACAAGCCCGGCCTTGGCCAGAAAAATCCGCCGGGAACTGGCAGAAATTTTCGGAGGAGAATATGAGGCATTTCTAAACCGTCTATCACTCCTTCGAAAACAGTTGATGAAAGAAATCAACAATCCTGAAAAACGAAATGAAATTCTTACTCGTCTCGTTAACAGTAACTTATTAGAACTTTATAGACAAAATGACCAGGAACGAGCTGAAGAGATGATTCAACGGGTGATTTCCGAATGCAAAACTCAACTTACGGACGTGTAATCTATAGGTCCGCTTCTATACATCATCTCAATTGTTTCATGGCATAGTAACTGGCTTCAATTGTTCTCTCAATATCTTCATCCGTATGGGCAGTGGATAC